>JAWXBT010000078.1:0-3987 GCA_034440315.1 bacterium | reverse complement strand
TCTCAGACAGCCTCACTCTCAAGACTGACAAACCAGATCTCAACGACTGCCTCCACCAATACTTTGAAGCAGCCCAACGATTGAGATGAGCCGCCGCAGATAACCTCAAACACTCAGCAGAAAAGCTTTTGGCGGTCGGCTCCATCGATTTGTTAGGCTGTCTTTTTCGACTATGCTAAACAACGATGAACTTCACGGTCTTTTGCAGAGCCTATCTAATACGAATTCTTTGAGCAATCTGAGTCCTTAGCTTAAGCTGATTATACAAATCGACTTCAGGATTTGAGTGATTAATAGATACAATTAACGCATATCTTTGCATATCAATTTCCCCTTGCTTTGCCCATTTCCGAGAACAAGTAACAACAAGGTATAAAGGCTTCTGATTATATCCTACAGCTCTAGAAGATATTGAGATTTGCCCTCTCTGAAGAGAACTTTTTTTTCTTAAATTCGCCCCAGGAAAAAGATCGACACAAACTCCTGAACCATGAGTCTTCTTTAACTCATCCTTAGAGAGTTCTGTAAATTCTTCCGTCAAGGTTCCCTCCTTCGCCTTAACAAAAACTTTGATAATATTCTCTCTGTCAAGGTTCTTGAAAAGATCAAACTCCATCACAACTCCTAGGTAGGAATCTCCCCTTGTTGGGCGAGTCGGCGGATCAAATGCAAGTGTTATGGATAATGTTCGGTCACCTTTGGTCTTTAGATATTCGTCTGGAAGAGGCGGAATTTCATATATCTGAAAGCTCCCGACAGGAATTTGTCTATCATCTTCTAGAAGCACTACATAGTTCTCAGCAGAGTACTTTGCACGAAACAAATCAGGCTGACCGTATCCATAAATTTGCAATTGCTTGTTCAGTTGTTTTGTGTCTTTCTTTTTACTCTGCTGTAGGACACTAGGGATTTCACGAGGTAAAATAGCTGAATTTACAATTAGCGCTCTGATTAGGTTTGACGTTGCGTTTGGAAATTGAGTGAAGAGTTGAGCCGCTATATTAGCTACACGGGGAGCCGCAAAGCTAGTTCCACAATAGGCACGAAACATTGAGCCACTATAATCTTTGGCAAGTGTCAGAATCGAAGCACCCGGTTCATTGTTGATTACACGACTTCCATCAACAACTAAATCACCACCGAAATCTACAACATCAGGCTTAATCATGCCATCGACACCAAAGCCACTCCTTGTAAATGGAGAAGGATATCCTTGAACCTTTGCAATTACGTTTCTTTGAGCATCTTCAGCATATTGAAGGCTGCCAGATCCAAGCGACAGTGAACCAACTGTGAGAGCAATTGCTGAAGTAGCTGGTTCAATAATTCGTGCTTCTTCAGTGATCAGATAGTTTGGATAATCGGTTCGCAAGTGTTCTCCTGAACCTGGTTCGTAAGGCAAGTTACCTGCGGAAATAACGAATACCAAGTTCTTGTGCTGAAATTCATAGGCAATTTCATCAATTTTTGCAGCAAGACGAAACTGCTTTTGCCCATCTCTAAAGGCTAATCGAGAATCTCCTAGAGAAATATTGATAACTTTGCAGTTTCCATAATTTTGTGTGAAATATTTAATTGCATCATCCAACTGATTCTCTAGCAGTGAATCTGGGTCGTACTCATTGTTATGATCAGTAACACGAGCGGAGAACAGCCAAGCTGTTGGTTGAAATAATCGATTTTTGACGCTTTGACTGACATCTCCATAGATCGCAATTCCCGACACCCCCGTACCGTGACCACCTGTTTTTTCATCTCCATCGTCGGAACCGCCTGTAATAAATTCTCTAGCTGAATCTGGGAAAACCTCCGCTTCTCCCAGAGCAGGAGCAATCAGCGGATGTCCTTGCCGTACCCCAGAATCCACAACTAGAATTCCACAGTTTTGCTCAGGAGGGGAATTAACTTCTGGAAAGTCAGACAGTGAAATGTTGTACTCCTGCGGAGTCTCAAAGTTGGGTTTGGGTCTACGGTCAATCTCTTTGACGAATTCTTCTTCTAGTAAAATATTAAGAACTTCAGGCACAACCTTAATTCTGGCAATACAGAGATATTCTCCTACGTAGCGATCGCTAATCCTCATGGCAGAATCATCTGACCAACTTCTCAAAACATGATCCAAGTCATCCAGGTACTTATTCATTTCAGCCCTGTCGCCCGTATGCCATAGCTCTAGGTCAAGTGCCGCAAGTTCACTTGCCTGGACGGGTTCAAGTTCAAGTAAGCGTCCAATTCGATCCGACGGTTCTAGCGGCACTAAAGCTTCAATTGCATCCAAGTGACCGTATTCATATTCAGAATCACTGATGCCACTGTAGGCTTTTAACCGCGATCGAAATTGAGTGAGTTCCTCATCCGAAGTGAAAACAACAATTGCTTTATTTGCCTTTGGTTCTTGAGCAAGTAGCGTTAATCCGAGGGGTGAAAGTGCGCTCTCTTGCAGCGTGCCGTCTGGACTCAGCTTAATTTTGAAAATAAGCTTTGGGTTCAAACGAAACGGTGAAGTCTTTTGCTTGGAGCGTTGAGTCAGACCCGAAATTTGATCTAGCAGTTGCCGACCATGACTGCCGCGATCACTTCTGCGGGAGCCAAAACCACCACCACCCCTGCCACGTCGTGGTAACTCAATACTGGTTCTCGGCAACTCTAGGTGCTCAAACTGACTCACAATTCTCTGCCTCTACGGGATTTTCTGAGTTTGCTATTATACGGTTTCTCTCTAAATAACGCCCTACAGCAGTTTTTAAGTCAGCGTGAGTAAGCTCTCGATCTCCGCGAAGAATAACAGTTTTAATTGTGTCAATGCAAATCCGTTCAATATCTGCACCAGTTGCCTTTTCTAAGTCAGCAGCAAAATCCTTAAGATTAATAGTAGAGTGTCGAATTCTGGAAAGATATCGTTTCAATAGTGCCATCCTAAGTTCCAGATCAGGCTTTCCAAAGAAAAGAACCTCGTCAAATCTTCTCCAAACGGCATTATCTAATAAGGATTCATGATTCGTTGCTGCAATGAATAAGCTGTTACTGTTTGAGGTGTCAATGAGTTGGAGTAGGCTATTGACAAGCCGCTTAACCTCGCCATGTTCATTGAGCGTGTTACGATCTCTAGCGATCGCATCAAACTCATCAAATAGAACAACCCATTCGCCCTTTTCAACATAGTCGAAGATTTTCTTTAGATTAGTGGCAGTTTCCCCCAAATAAGAGGAAAATACTGCTGTCAGGTTGACATAGACCAAGGGTATTCCTAGAGTCCCAGAGAGTACTTTGGCAGTTAATGTCTTGCCACAGCCTGGAGGACCACAAAATAAAAGTTTTGATTTTGGTCGCAATCCATAAGCTTCTAAAATTTCCTGCTTTCGATTTTCCAACGTCACACGCTGCAAAACTTCCAGGTTATCCTGATTCAGAACAACATCATCCCAAGTTAAATCAAATGGACTGATATCAATCAGGGATAACCCTGTCTCCCTATCTTTCGGAACCTCAGGATAATTCTTGTAGAGAGTATTACTGGCAGACAGAGCCTTAGAATGACCATTTTGCAGAATCCTCTCTAAATCTCTGGCGAGTAAATTATGATTTTTACTTTTCTCCTCTTGGATTAGTTCCATAGCCGCAGCATAAAAGTCTTCTCTCTCATTGCGAGAGAAGCTTTGGAAAAGCTTTCTTATGATTTCTCCCCTCGCCATATTTTGAAGCTGCGCTCAACTCTATTTAGCACATATAGTCAGTACATTAGAACTATACATATCATACCATCCTGAAGTCAGGGGTTAGAAAAGCTTTATCAGGGTAGCACTAAAATGCTAACTTGTAGCTTTTCTTTAGCTGTTTTTCAGAATGAGCGCGTTTATTCATCGTTTTGACTTACTGGAGAATAGACAGTGCAAGCACTTAGTAATTAGCCCAAGTCTCTAAATAGCTATAGGGTGTGATGGATGAGACAGCCTAACAATGATTAGACTGAAACTTTCCGCCTAAGAT
>JAWXBT010000077.1:0-4122 GCA_034440315.1 bacterium | reverse complement strand
TTTCAAAATAATTGACGAATCACAAGTTATGGCAAAGTTTACTAACAAAAATCAGGTTTCTTGTTAACCCTTTGGGTTAACTATAATTTTTGAAAAGAAAAAACACTATTTGTACTGTGTGCTAGTAAATTTCAAAAGTCTTTGCTTTTTTGGCAAAGACTTTTGAAATTTACTATCTATGCTTTCTCGTTTCTCATTTACATTTGTTTCAGTTGCCTTGAATTCTTACATGGCGTAAAAACCTCACTACACTTTATTACTTGATGACCTATATGAAGATTGCTCTAGTTACTGGATCCGCTGGGCTTGTTGGTGCAGCAACTGTTAGATTATTTGCAGAGAAAGGATTCGGAGTAGTTGGTATTGACAACGACATGCGCAGTTACTTTTTTGGTTCAACTGCTTCGACTGATTGGTCACGCTCGAAACTAGAAGAAGAAATCCCAAACTATAGTCACTACAATGCTGATATTAGAGATCCGAAAAGTATCAATAAAATATTTAGTCAGTACGGATCGGATATAGAGGTTGTGATTCATACTGCTGCACAACCCTCTCATGACTGGGCAGCTAAAGAACCAATGACTGATTTTACTGTAAATGCTAACGGCACTTTAGTAGTTCTTGAAGCAGTAAGACAGTATTCTCCAAAAGCAGTTTTTATTTTCACTTCAACAAATAAAGTATACGGTGATACTCCAAATACATTACCACTTATTGAACTTGAGCATCGTTGGGAAGTAGATCCATCCCATCCATATGCAAAATACGGCATTGACGAAAGCATGAGCATTGATCAAACCAAACATTCAGTATTCGGTGCTTCAAAGGTTGCTGCTGATGTAATGGTTCAAGAATACGGTCGATATTTTGATATGAAGACAGCGATTTTTAGGGGTGGATGTTTAACTGGACCGGGCCACTCCGGAGCCCAGCTTCATGGATTCTTAGCTTATTTAATGAAGTGTGCAATAACTGGAAATCACTACACAGTTTTTGGATATAAAGGAAAGCAAGTTAGAGACAATATCCATTCTTATGACTTAGCAAATTGCTTCTATGAATTTTACAAAGCTCCACGTGTTGGTGAAGTCTACAATATCGGTGGTAGTCGATTTGCAAACTGCTCAATGGCCGAAGCAATTCAACTTTGTGAAAAGATCACTAATAAAAAAATTAGTTATTCTTACTCAGATACAAACCGAATTGGAGATCATATGTGGTGGGTTTCTGACGTAAGGAAATTTCAATCCCATTACCCAAATTGGTCATATAAATTCGACCTTGAACGGACTCTTTGCGAAATTCATGATGAACTTGTAACTAGAGAGATTCTGCCTCTTGAGGAGAAGATAGCGGCAAATTTTTAATATCAATGTAAATTAAATTCTTTTACAGTCGCTTTTGCTTCATCAAAAGAAACCATGCTCGGTATTCCAAGCCAATTTCGATATGCAGGATCGTCACGTAGCAAGGCTCTACGACCATGCTTACCTCTCCAGCCTGACCAATCTTCAAGTCGCTCGTGCCATGGAGATGCTATTTGATAAACCCAAAGTGAGATTAGGACCATTGAAGTTGCGTGACGAATAGATTTTGAATGAAATAAATTATCAAAGATCCAGTTAAGAGTCACAACAAAGAAAGGAAAAGATGCAATCAGAGAAACGTATTGATAACGCCAACTAACAGCGGCAGCAAGTCCTTCATGATATCTTGCTAGGCCTAGCAAGCAGGCATTGCCAAGATCGAAGAAAAATAGTGCTCCTAAAATCAATCTACCTCTAGTAGATTTTGTTACGAAAAAGGAAGCAGTTATCACTAATGTCTTTAAGGCTCCGAGACTGTAAATATATAAAGATGACTCACCAGGCAGAGTAAAAAGATGATACATTGGATTTAAAAAGAACACATGCGTAGCATATTGAAACATTAAAAAAACTATTTTTATATCCAAACTCAGAACTTTTTGATGATTGCCACCAGCAGTTAGGAAAATAATTATTGTAACAAACAAGGCAGGTAATAAAGCAATGATAGCAAATTTAGTTGCTTTACTTTTCGATTCCTTAAAAGCGATGTAATACATTACAGAAAGAAGAAAGAGAACCAAACACGAAAGAATACCTCGTGCAAAGGATAGCGTGCTCGCAAAAAGAACTAAGCCATATAATAAAAATTGGAACTTACTAACAATTATATCACTCTTTATTTTGCGTTGAAGAAACAATATTCCAATAAGAAAAAAAGTTATAGAAAGAATAGCTGACCATTGGACGCTCCAGCCAAGTGTTTCAATATTACTCCAGGCTAAACCAAAAGTTAACATTGATAACACGGCAATAAAGATCCCAAGTCCTGCTTCAAGGAGTATAACACCTAGTAGAAAGGCATTCAGGGCATGAGTTAGCCAAACAATAATTTCCATCGCAAAATAACTTCCTGAGAAGAGAATCGTTGCGCCACCCCATAACAATTTAAAAAGTGGAACAAAGCTCTCCGCAAAAGGAATAAATAGCCAATCCCAAAAAGTATGATGTCGAAGTTGAGAAAGGAGATCTAGTTCATCACCAAACCAGAATAGTTTATGAAATTGACGACGAAAACAAATAAAAGGAAGTAATGTTAATAGCGCTATAAAAAACAGGAAAAGAAAAGGTAACTTCTCATCTTGTGATTTTGTATTAAAAGCCTTTAACATGAACAACTTTCTATAACTATTCAATCGATTCCGGAATAGTTATAATGTCTCATGAATCTTCAGAATTAGAAGCTAAATCTACTTATGAACATATTCCCTTCTAGATTCAATAATACAATTTATCCTGTATTTATAATCCTTATTTCTCTAGCCATTACTTTTTCTCGCCAACCAGATGCATTTCTTTATCCGCAACTCTATGCAGAAGATGGAGTAATTTGGATTACCCAAGCTTATCACGAAGATTTTTGGAATATTATATTTAGACCACAGGATGGTTATTATAATATTCTGGCGCGATTAAGTGCTGAAGTTGCTCTTCCTCTGCATTTGAAAAATGTGCCCCAGGTTTTCTTTTTTATAGCACTCGTAGTGCACCTCATTCCTGTAATCTTGATTTTTAGTAACCGACTTTCCCATGTATTTCTAAATCTTAAAACTAAATTGCTTTTTTCTTTCTTCTATTTAGCTTTGCCTGATGTAAGCGATCTTCATCTTACCTTGGCAAATGCACATTGGAGATTTGCAATTATAACTTTTTTAATCTTTATATCTCGTAAATCTCATAACAAAGGTATCTTAATTTTAGATCTCTCCTTACTGGTTTTTGGATCGTTAACTGGCCCTTTTTCAATCTTCTTATTACCTTGTGCCTTAATTTATTCTCTTTTTATACGCGACAGATTTATTTGGACTCGAACATTCTTCCTGCTTCCGGGTCTTATACTACAACTTTATGCAATTATCTCATCTCTTAACACTCGTCCAATATTAGAACTTGGCGCGTCCCCAGAAGCACTTGCTAGAATTATATCTGGAAAAGTCCTCCTCAGTTTGTTGCTTGGTTATCAAGGATATAAATCGATATACGAACAAATTTACTGGAACTATTCCTTAGTGATGGTTTTAGCAATTATCACTTTTGCACTAACGATCTATGGTTTTATTATTGCAAAGATCGAGTTAAAATTATTTATTCTTTATACCATTTTCTTAGTTATTACTGCCTTAATTAAACCAACTATAGGAAACCAAGCTCCGGCCTGGATAGTCCTGGAAAATCCGGCTGCTGCACCTCGTTATTGGCTTCAATCACACATAGCTTTCTTTTCATTGCTCATGGCATTACTTACACACAAGACTCCGCTTGTAATAAAATCAATTGTCATTTTGATGCTTAGTATTTTACCACTCGGGATATATCTTGACTGGAGACTACCTACTCGTGAAATTTTGCCATATAAAAAATCATGTAGAGTTTTCAATAAGGCTCAAAGTGGAACCGAGGTCACATTCCCCATTCAACCCCCAGGGTATGAGTTTAGATTAACAAAAAAATAGTTGTATTACTTCGACATCTTACAGATTTATTGAACTTGAATACGAATTATTCCTAAGCTTCCATTTGTTTACTAAACTCC
>JAWXBT010000076.1:0-2770 GCA_034440315.1 bacterium | reverse complement strand
GTCCAATACAAAATCATGCTCAAGGGTGTTTGAGTAAAAAAGAAATGCTACAGCAGCAATAAAAATGGTTCCAAGGATACGGTTCACAGAAGTATCATATTGGGTTACAGTTTAGATACAAAAAGAAATTACTGTATTATTATGACTTATACACAGATTGAAAATACCATAATTGAAAGAGCAAAATTGAACTGTTCTAATGTAGATAAACAGAGCCCTGCTGTAATTCTCTTGACTGAAGGTGACGATCCGCGAATGGTTAAGGCTGCTCAATTGATAACTAGTGCCAGTATTGGAAGAGTAGTTCTTCTATTCAAAGATAAAATCCAGACTGGATTAAGTGATATTACCTCAATTTCAGTTTTTAAAAATGAGTTGAAAGAAAAATTTGCTTTAGACTACTTGGCTGCTCGACAAGGAAAAGGAGAGACTCTTGATCAGGTTATAAAATTAATGAACAACCCTCTATTTTTCGGAGCTATGTACCTAAAGCATGGCTTAGTAGATGTATCAGTTTCTGGAGCAGCTAATACAACTGCAGATGTTTTTAGAGCTGGAGCAAAATGTCTGGGTACTGCAAGTGGTATAAAGACCGCCTCAAGTTTTTTCTTAATGATTTTACCAGATGGTCGTGCTCTTACTTATGCAGATTGTGCTCTTTTGCCTTATCCAAACTCTGAGGAGTTAGCTGATATTGCGATTAGTGCGGCAATGAATCATCAAAAACTTACCTCAGAGATTCCACGTGTTGCGATGTTGTCTTTTTCAACGAAGGGCTCAGCAAATCATGAGAAAGTAAATCTAGTAAGAGAGGCTTTTGAAATTGTTAAAAAAAGAGAACCAAATCTAGTTATTGATGCTGAGCTACAGTTTGATGCAGCATTTGTTCCTGAAGTTCATGCTCGAAAGTCCCCAAACAGCCCAATTAAAGGGGATGCAAATGTTTTTGTTTTTCCAAATCTAGATGCTGGAAATATTGCTTATAAAATCACTGAACGTATTGGTAAAGCAAAAGCGATCGGGCCGCTTTTGCAAGGTTTAGCAAAGCCTTGGATGGATTTGTCTCGAGGGTGTTCTGTTGAGGATATTATTATGACGGCTGCGGTTGCGACTTTGTTAAAATAAAGATCCTTAAATTCAATAGTTTTTAATTATCCCATAAATCGAATCTCTCTCAACAGGGAGATATCCAGAATTTTTTATTATAGATATCAACTCATCAGTGCTCATACTTGGATTTTGATCTTCAACTCCAGCCATTGAATAGATTTTTGTTGAGTCATCAATTGTGCCATCAAGATCATCAACACCGAAAGCTAAAGATTTACTTGCGGCATTTTTCCCAATCATAGGCCAGTAAGCTTTAAGATGTGGAATATTATCTAAATAGAGACGTGCTATTGCATAATTCTTCAAATCTTCCTCTTCTGAAATTTCAGCTAGATGAGATAAATCATTATTCTCATGTCGATATTTTAATGGAATAAAGCAGTTGAAACCTTTTGTTGAATCCTGAAGTTCACGTAAGCGCCTCATATGATCGATCCTATGTTCATAGTTTTCTATATGTCCATAAAGCATAGTGCAGTTTGATGGAATCCCGATGTTATGAGAGGTCTTATGAATTTCAAGCCACGTCTCGGCAGTTGCTTTAGTTCGACAAATCTTAGATCGAATATCAGGATGAAAAATTTCGGCACCGCCTCCAGGAATAGAATCTAGCCCGGCAGCTTTTAACTCTAAGAGTCCCTCTTTAATCGTGAGTTTGCTTCGGGCAAACATTACTTCAAGTTCAACCGCTGTAAATGCTTTTATATGAATTTTTGGCAGTTCCTTTTTTACTGTTTTAATTAATTCAGCGTAATACTTAACGTCTCGTTTTGGATGAACTCCTCCAACAATATGAGCTTCAGTGACTTCTTTATCTTTATAACTGACAGCTATTTTTCTTACATCATCGAGGGTAAGTTCCCAACTTCCTTCTTCGCCAAGGATTCTTGAGAATGAACAGAATGAGCATGTAAATACGCATACGTTAGTAGGTTCAATATGAAAATTCTTATTAAAGAAAGTTTGCTTGGCATTTATTCTTTCACGAACAAAAGTCGAGAGGATGGAAAGGAGATCTAAAGAAGCGTTCTTGTAAAGATAAAGTGCCTCCAGATCTGTCAGTCTTTCTCCTAGAAAAATCTTTTTAGATATCTCTCTTTCGGAGTCGTCTTGTATAAAACTATCTATTTTTGCATTTAAAGCCGGAAACACAAGCAAAACTCCAGGAAAATTAATGACTTAATCCTTATACTTTTCTAATAAAATTTTAACAAGATTAAGGGTATTCTGTCACACGAAACTCAATGTTTTCCTAATAACTATTGAAGGTTCCCGAAAGTATATTTTTGGACTTACCTATATTAAGTCTCTTAATGGCCATAATTGATAGTCAACTAAATGAAAGACCTCTAGATTCTCAGCTAGTGCCAAGAGATCTGCAAAGAGATCTGCCAAGAGATCTGCCAAGAGAACTGCCAAGAGATCTGCAAAGAGATCTGCCAAGAGATCTGCAAAGAGATCTGCCAAGAGAACTGCCAAGAGAACTGCCAAGAGAACTGCCAAGAGAACTGCAAAGAGAACTGGATTTTGATTCAGATATTTTAGAAAAACCATTTCCACGTTGTCAGGACAATCAAGAGATAAATCTAGGCCAACAGAGTTTTTCATCTACGGGATCGCCATCAGTATCTAATAAGTTGGGAGAGGATTTATCTCTGTT
>JAWXBT010000075.1:0-4430 GCA_034440315.1 bacterium | reverse complement strand
TGAATTATATACAGGCGAAGAATATTTCGTTGATCAAGAGACAGATTTAATCCGCGCTCATGCTGAACATTATCTCAAAGTACCTCCACAGGTTTTTGATCTTGATAAGCTTTCAAAAAAAGAAAGATTTCTTAAAGCTGTTATTAGTACTGTTCGTGGTGAAAATACCGAGAAAGTTACTGCTGATTTTTGCAAAGATCTCGCTGCGAGTTCTGTAACCCCAGCTTGTGGGGCTGTTCATCCAAATGTTGTTTTTTATAATATCACTAGCAGATGGGCTTCAAGAAGAAGAGCCTTCGAAGGACTCCTTGAGTATTACGAGTTGCAAGCAGATGAAATTATGAGTTTTGGCGATGCCCCAGCTGATGAAACTTTTTTAAAAATGTCTGGGATAGGAATTGCCATGGATAATGCTGATCCAGTTGCAAAAGAAGCTGCTAATTTTATTACAAAATCAGTAGAAGAGGATGGAATTGCGCAAGCTTTGAGAATTCTTTATCCCCTAAGTTAAGCTAGCTAATGTTACTTCCAGATTTTTTAGTTCAGCCTTTGAATTTTTGATATTCTTCTTAATTTTCTTAATTTTCTTTGAGCTTAGTTTATCATTTGCTTTTTTCTTCTTTAATTTTTTTATTTTCTTTTTCAGTTGTTTTATCTGCTGCTCAAGAGCAGGGATATCGATCGAAGGTCCGCCAATATTCGTAACATCATCAGGTAGAGTGCCATCTATATCCCCATCTCCTGAGCCGTTATTGCCACGACCTACAGGAGGACTAATTTGTAATCTTATTGGAACAGATTTTTCATAACTGCCATTTTCGGGAACGACTATTCCTTGAATATTCATTACTTGATCAAAACTTCGATAAGACTCAGGAATATGTAGTGTAAAAGATGCGACTCCGTTAACTACACTCGATGTAAAATTTAGAAATGAATAGCGCAGCAATGCGGAATCATTTAGATCAAATTCAATCCCTTCAAAACTTACGCCAGTTCCTATCCCTGCCGTAGTTATGGCAAGACGAAATGTACCAGAAGCAACATTCGTAGTATTTGCTCTAAAAGTTATATTTTCACCCGGATAATACGGTCCCGGCTCAGATAACAATCCTAGTAAAAAAGATTCCTCAGAAGGAGTTGGTGATGGGGTTGGAGTAGGTATATCATTTCCATTATTTGGATTTCCGCTACATTCAGCTTCAAGATCTCCAACTAATTTTCTCAAAATTGTTCGATTACCATCTAAAGAATCTGGTGAAGTGTTATTCACTCTAGTATCATCGCGAGCGATAACCTCAATCACATCATCGCTATCAATCGATATTGGTAAGCGTGTTATGTATTCTCCATTTGTACGATCTGAAACTGAAACAATCTGAGTTCCGTTTAGGGAAACTTGTAGGCTAGTCTTATTAGAATCATCCCAAAATCCAACACGAAGATTTGTTGGCCGACAATCATTTGAAGTCAGGGCCATATTTAATGCTGGAGGATATGTATCATAATTATAATGGAACCTATCGGTAGTTGGATTTGACTTATTAATCGGAGCCTGATTATCAAGCCATTCTACCACTTTTCTTACTTCCCCTGCTGCTATAGCAACTTGAGGTTCACCAGTACAAAAACCATTTCCAGTTGGGCCAATATTATCATGAACTGGACTATATCTAAATTGTCTAAGGGATGGAGTAGATTGGTAGTCGGCATTGTTCCTTCCATCTTGTCGACCTTTAGCAAAAGCCCATCCAAAAGCTGAATCTAAGAAACCTGCTCCAAGCAGTCCACGCGATCTTAATTTGTATACTAAGCCATTTTTGCTCCAATCATTTAACTGTGACATTGAAAACGTAAACGATTGATTATCGTGAGCTCTATTCGAACTACTAGATCCTTCAATATGACAACCTCCACATGAAGTAAGAAAAAATGGAGATACATCTTGCCATACTGGAGTATCAACAGTTGGCGAAGATACTGTTTCTAAGTATGGCTGACAAAAAGCATTGTATTTTACAACTTGAGTTTGCTGCACCATGTTAATGGCTGGCGTATCACTCTGGCCTGCTTCAGTGCTCTCCCAGGCTGGCGTTTCTGCACCAGTATGTTCATGACAACCACCACAAGCATGATTATTTTGCTCTGGAGAAGCTACGTGCCAAGCCAGTCCTTCTGTCAACTTCGCAGCCCATCTTCTATCCAGTAGATACATATCTAATGGAGTTCCATTTACGCTTGCTGGCACCAAAGCTTTCCAGGAGGTATCGCCAGCTACATTATTAATAACAGAAGCTACTCCAATAAGTTTTTTTGCCTCAGCAGGTTGAGTGTAGGGATTTGACTGTAAATTTGGAGAATCCTCTGCTGGAGAACTATTTAGATATCCTCCGTAATAACTAGAGCTAGCACCTTGTGAAACTATATCCGTTTTTACATTGGTAAGATAAAGAGAAATTCCAAAAACATCCGCTGGTTGCAGTGCACGACAGGGATCATTTAAATTCGGAACTTTTAAGAGATCGGCAGTATTGCCTAGAACTTTATAGCGCCAGCTCTCATCATTTGCACATGCATAGTTTTCAACAACACTAGATTCACATGAATGATATGGTAACGCTTTCTTACCGCGAGATCTGCATTCATAAGATGTCACATCAGTAATATGAAGTGAGGCACTTCCGGTCACCGCATATGCCATGCCACGAGCGTAGGGCGCAGTTTCGTCAATATCCCTTTCTTGACTTGGTTGAGTAAAAGATGAATTTTCAACTCCGGTCATTCTTTTTGACCACGACATAATTGGATGAGCTGCAAATGTACCGTAAACACCGTTAAGATCTTTAACTAAAACAGGATAGTTCGATCCGTTAGCACCAGGAGTATTTGGAGTTAGATCTGTATAAACTAGCCATGAAAAATAATTATGTGCAGAGGTATGATTAGATCCAGGATAAGGTGTAAAACTAAAAATTATCTTATTTGGTTCTGCGCATGATGGAAATCCAACTTTTCCGACACCTCCAGCGTGATTACCATCATTCTGCTCAGTAAATGTAATTTTCTTTGCACCCTTTTGGGTATAGGACATAAAATACATATAATCATTGACTTCTGGGCCACCAGCAGAAGTTGGCATATCTGGCAATAACTCATTCTTTCCCCAATCTGAATCTTTAACACCAACAAGAGCTCCATAGGCATTGTTGTTGTTATTATAATAATCAGTGGTAACCAACCAATTTCCATTCTCAATACCCGGCAGTGAATTTACTACACAGGCTGTTGAATTATGTGCTCCATTTTGACCTCGCCCATAACTGTATACGGGGGCCGGATATTGATGATCGTTTGAGGAAGCATGAAGAACATGCCAGGCACGCGCATCGTCTGTATTGGCTTGATATGAGAAAAAGAAGCCATCAAAAGCTCTTGAAAGACCAATGGAGTTTGTTGTCAGATGCGCCATGTAGTGAGTAATATTTTTCAAACGTATGGTAGGAGCAAACTCAATATCAGCAGAATATATTCCTAAGCTGTTCTCATTAGAAGGTGTCATTGAACCACTTGAATTTAGATACCTGCTTTTGTTTGAAATAAAGAAAAATTTCAAACCCTTCCAGGTCATCGAAATTACACCTCCAATATTGTAAGTACCGACTTTTTGATTCGCGTGACTAGGACTAATCTGAGCCAAGCGTGGATTGGTAGCGTCAGAAAATTTATCTGCTTGAGTAGTAAGTCTTGTTACAGGGATTGTATTTGGATTTGTATTTGGGTTTACATTAAGTGAAGTTAAATCAAATGCATAAATATCAGCTCCAGCTGGATAACCGTGATCTAGATTAAAGATGTTATACCACTGTGGCTCATATGGATTGGCATTCCATGGAATAGCTACCGGAGTATACGAAACAAAAAGAAAATTGCCTGTTGGATCTACCGAGATACTATCTGGAAGAACGGATCCGAGATGATTTCCTTCGGCATCTTGTATTGGAAACCCATTCCCAATTAAATTTTGATGTGCCGGAATTGGTAGAGGAAAAAGTTTTTCTACTCGTCCGAATTTTGTTCTTATATAAAGAACATTGCCAGCATTTGGCACCATTACGTGATTAAAATCTCCGCCATTATCTCCACCATTTCCAAGCCCTGGGATGGTTGAAGTAGCAGGTCTAGGAGACGCTATAAAAGCTGTATTGAAATCAACATTAGCGCAGGTCGAACATGAAGGATATGTTTGCCAATTAGGAATCGCAGGTGGTGCAGCGTATAGACAGATAGTATCTATGCTTACAAGACCCGCTAGGGTCAAGACTGATGTGATAAGTCTCTTCAGCATTCCACAACCTCAAGGCACTCAATACCAAAAAACTTGCTTTCCTGCCTAAAATAAAAGCAAGAGAACCCACACCAATATAAGAAGG
>JAWXBT010000074.1:0-4582 GCA_034440315.1 bacterium | reverse complement strand
CTTGGGTATTTAATAAAACTGCCACCTTGGCAAAAAATCTCTCACAAGAAAAGCTTCTATTGGCAGTAAAAGAAGTATTAAAGTTAGATAACCGACTTAAAGGTGCCGGACTTGACGAACCCCTCCTATTTAGCGCGTTTTCTCAATCGCTTGCTCACTGACTGTATTTCTAGCCTTTCTTTATTGGTCAAGTATATTATGTTATCTTTTAGCCTCCTCTTTTGTTGGGTGAATGTATGGGTAGAATCTTCGAAAAACGAAAACACAGAATGTTTGCCCGTTGGGCAAAAAATGCCAAAGCTTTTACAAAGATCGGTAAAGAAATAGCGATCGCTGTTAAAGCTGGCGGAGGCGATCCTGATAGTAATCCTCGATTGCGCATGGCTGTTCAAACAGCAAGAAGTCTTAATATGCCAAAAGACCGAATCGACGCTGCAATTACGCGAGCGACAAGTAAAGATGAGGCCTCTTTAGAAGAAGTTTCCTACGAAGGCTACGCCCCTTACGGCATCGCAATAATGGTAACTACAGCCACAAATAATCCGACCCGAACCGTGGCAAATGTTCGAGCTATTCTTACTCATCGCGGCGGTACCTTAGGAACTACTGGATCTTTAGCTTATCTTTTTGATCTGCGTGGAGTTTTTTCGATCGCCATGCCTTCCGGAGATATGGATGAATTTGAGCTTAGTATGATTGATCATGGGCTTGAAGATCTGTTCGAAACAGATGAGGGATTACTTATTTATTCATCTTTTGAAAATTTTGGAGCTCTACAAAAAGCTTTGGAAGAGCAAAAAATTGAAGTTAAAAGTGCAGGCATGCAGCATTTTCCTAAAAATACTCTTGAGATATCTTCAGAAAAACTCAAAGAGATTGAGGATCTAATCCAGGCTCTAGAAGAAGATGACGACGTACAGCAAGTTTTCCACAATATGAAAGTGGAATAAAATAGGGACGGAGCCCAATTAATTTAATAATTAATTGGGCTCCGTCCCTATTTTACTACTCAACATCCGCAAAATTATCCATCGCACGATCTTTCTTTAAACGTAAAATGCGATCAATAAACTGTTGTCGATCCATTACCACCTGCTTCTCAACACAGTAGCGGCGCAGAGTAACTGTTTTATTCTCTATTTCTTTTCCACCAACAATGGCCATATTCGGAATCTTCGTTGTCACAGCTTCGCGGATCTTTTTATTAAAAGAATTATCGGAAGTATCGATATCGCAACGAATAAAATTCTCACGAAGTTTTGCCGCCAATTCTTCACAATATCCCATAAAATCCGATTTTACCGGAATAAGTCGAACTTGAGTTGGGGCTAGCCATGTTGGAAAAGCACCTCCTAAATGTTCAATTAAGAAAGAAAGAAATCTTTCGTGTGTTGAAAGGGGTGCCCTATGAATAATATATGGCTGATGCTCTAAGCCATCTGCACCTGTATATTTTAAGTCAAAATTAATTGCACCTTGGAAATCAAGTTGAACGGTTCCAATGCTTTCATCTTTCCCTAAAATTGTTCGAGCTTGAAAATCGATCTTAGGTCCATAAAAAGCAGCTTCATCTTTAGCTTCAAAATAAGGAACTTTTAATTCTTCAAGAACATTCTTCATGTATTCTTCAGAGAATTTCCAAGCTTCTGGATTATTGATATACTTTTCTTTCCTTACTGGATCATGCAAAGAAAGTCTCATTGCGATGCCATCAAATCTAAACATCTTGTAATAATCAAGATGCATATTAACAATAGATTTTACTTCATCAGAGAGATGCTCTTTACCTAAGTAAATATGGGCATCATTCATACATAAGCTACGCACCCTTTGAAGTCCGGAAAGAGTTCCTGAGGCCTCAAAGCGGTAACATGTACCGTATTCTGCAAGTCTTACCGGCAATTCTCTATAACTGCGCGGGCGATGTCCGTAAATCAAATGATGATGCGGACAATTCATGGCTTTTAAATAATAATTTGATTCTCCTTCGAGAGTCATTGGAGGAAACATCGTGTCTTTGTAATAAGGCAGATGTCCCGATCTTAGATACACTTCTTCTTTTGCAATATGAGGTGTTGAAACTCTTTGATAACCGTATTTAAATTCAGTTTCTTTAGCTAAGGCTTCAAGCTCATCTTTGATGGCAGTTCCATGTGGTAACCAAAGGGGCAAACCTTGTCCCACCGAATCTGACATCATGAAAATATCTAATTCTTTACCGAGTTTTCTATGATCGCGCTGCTTTGCTAATTCTCGTCGTTGTAGATAATCTTCGAGTTCAGCTTTATTATTAAAAGCTACCGCATAAATACGGCTTAATTGGGGATTTTTCTCACTTCCGCGCCAATATGCACCAGCAATTGAATCGAGTTTAAAACAATCTGGTGGCAATTCCCCAGTATGTTTTACGTGAGGACCACGACACATATCCTCGAAAGTACCATTAACATAAAATCCTAATTCAGTTTCACCTTGAGTCACTAGCTCTTGAGCATACTCAACTTTATACCCTTGATCTTGTTTCTTTAAGTGCTCGATCGCATCTTTAACTGGCATTTTACTTTCGTTAAATTCTTGCCTATCAGCAATAATACGGCGCATTCTTTTTTCAATATCTGCAAAATCCTGATCCGAAATTGGAGTCTCAAAATCAAAATCGTAATAAAAGCCGTTATCAATTGGCGGACCGAATGCGAGTTTTGCTTTGGGGCGAATCTGCAAAACTGCCTGAGCCATAACATGGGCTAAAGAGTGTCTAATTTTATAGAGTTTATCTTCAGAAGAGATTTCTTTCATGACAGGGATCCTTTAAAAAACTAACGAAAACTTACAATTCCTTTGGAACTTCTTGAGTTCGCAGCTTAAAATGAAGTTATAATTTAGTCAATTACGTTTTCAAACTGACTCCATTTCAAGTTCCTAAAAAGCTATGCTAGATTGTTTTAATTATGCCTATTGAATTAATTGATTCTCATGCACACCTTGATTTTGAAGATTTCGCTGCTGACTTTAAAGGCATGCTAAGTCGTGCTGCCCAGGCTGGGGTTGTTGGATTGGTATCAATTGGATCAAGTACCTCATTTGAATCTGCTGAACGTGCAATTAAACTTGCAGAACAGTATCCCAATATCTGGGCAAGTGCAGGAATTCACCCACATGCAGCTGCGACTGAATTCGATCCTGAAAAATTAAAAGCATTTTGCAAGCATCCCAGAGTGGTGGCAGTTGGAGAAACAGGTCTAGATTTTTTTAGAGAATGGTCTCCCCGAGAGGATCAAGAGAGATGGTTTAGAGCTCAGATTGAAATTGCAAAAGAGGTAAAAAAACCCTTAATTATTCATTCTAGAGAAGCTGGTCAACAATCTTTGAAAATCTTAAAGGAACTGCATGCCGATGATATCGGTGGTGTTTATCACTGCTTTTCTGAAAACGATGAGTTTGCAAAAGCTCTGAAAGATATTAATTTTCTCGTATCTTTTCCTGGAACAATAACTTTTAAGAAAAATGACACCTTGCGTGAAATTGTACGCAAGATTCCGCTCGAACAGATAATGGTTGAAACTGATGCACCATACATGGCACCGGAGCCAAACAGAGGCAAGACTTGCGAAAGTGCATTTGTAGCTGACACCGCTAAAATGGTAGCAAAAATTAAAGGGATGCCTTTTGAAGAGTGTGCTAAAATATTAACGGCAACAACTAAAAGATTTTTCTCCATATGAAATTTGGACGATTTGAATTATCTACTCATAATTTAGGATTTTTTAGACTTGATGGCGGAGCCATGTTTGGTTCAGTGCCAAAAAATTTATGGTCCAAACGCATTCCGGCTGATGAGGAAAATTGCATTAAACTTGCCACACGATCCCTTATTATTAGAGATGATAAAAGATCATTTTTAGTTGACGTCGGTATGGGTGATAAATGGAATGAAAAGCAACGCCAGATATTTGCTGTTAATAATTTCCCAGTGAGCGATTGGGGTTTTAAAAAAGAAGAGATAACCGATGTAATCCTTACTCATATGCATTTTGATCATGGTGGTGGAATTTCTGAATGGAAAGATCAGGCTGCCGGAACAATCAGACCTTCTTATCCTAAAGCTACTCATTATATACAAACTTCAAATCTCGAAACTGCCAGACATCCAAACTTGCGAGAAAAAGCAAGCTACTTAAAAGAAAATGTAGGAGCTTTAGATCTCGTAAAAACAGTTTTGACCAATAGAGTACAGGAAATTTATCCCGATATCTGGGTACATGAAGTTAATGGTCATACCCATGGCCAGCAATGGGTAGAAGTAAAGGATGGCAATCGTAGCGTTGTTTTTGCTACAGACTTAGTGCCAACTTCTCATCATCTGCCCGTACCTTATAATATGGGATATGATCTTTGGACTGAGAAATTATATGAAGAGAAAGAAGCTTTTCTAAGTATGGTAATGAAAACAAATTCAATAATTGTTTTTCAACACGATCCTGAAGTTGCAGCAGCGACAATTACAAAAGATACCCGCGATCATTATTGTATTAAGGATATAGAGGATTTTTAGCTTAATAATATCGATTTAATAGATCAGGAT
>JAWXBT010000073.1:0-4949 GCA_034440315.1 bacterium | reverse complement strand
TGATACTAGAGATGTTCGCCCTTTGTCGCAGCCTTGGATGTATATTATTTTGCTCTTCTGTACGCTGTTACTGCTGTTGGTGGATGCGTGGACGATTGTAACTGCGATCGGGCTTAAAGGTAATCTGTAAATCTGTAAGGTGCGCACTGCGCACCCTACAAATTCAATGTCAGCGCCCAATTCTCTAAGCGCAATGTGCGCAGTACGCACCTACTAATTAAATGTCAGCACGCAGTAAGGTACGCAATGCGCACCCTAGAAATTCAATGTCAGCGCCCAATTCTTTAAGTGCTGTACCTGTAGAAGTTCATCATTGACATCATTTTACAAAAGTAACTGCAACTGCCTACAGCTAACCTTTTGCCTTATAGCCCATGAGGTGACGTTGTGCCATGTACAAAACCAGAGGTGGCACAATCACCCATTGCAATAACGGCAGCCAGCTAATCCCCACGCCTGGTATCACGAGAATTGAAACTCCATAAAGTTTGGCAACTTGAACTCGATAAATTTCGGAAATAAAGGTATAAATCCAACCCAAAGTAGTGAACATTAATGTTAGCTTCCAAGTTGAGTTAAGCAACCAGTAGCGCGAACCCCGTAACGCACTCACGATCCAAAAACTGAATATGGTAATGACACCATCACCAACTGTGCAGTGAGTGATGTAATCGATCTTATTAGCCAATGATGGCATATTATAGAAGTCAAAATAGGGAGATTGCCAGACCTCGTAGACGAAATTGAGCAGGAATGCAAATAGAAACAAGTTAGTTTCGGGTGCCGCAATAATTTTGATAATCCACTTAGACACTGGTAATTATCCATCCATCTCTACTAAAATTTATCGTGACAAAACGGCAAAATAGCAACCAGTGTATTTCTGTAACACTGGTTGCTATTTTTATTTCTGAGGTTGTGAAGAATTACTGGGTGAGCTAACTGGCTGAGGACTAGAACGACCTAACCACCAGCCAAAACCTCCTCCTCCAATCAAGGAAAAAGCAAGTACGGCAACACAACAAGCTACCATCATTCCCATCATCATATTCATCCCAGACATCCGAGATTCTTCTTGCGGATGCTCTTCTAATTTTCCTGGTTCTTTCTTGTTCATCTTTTAATCCTCCATGTGGGTTAACTAGCGGGATAGCCAACCTTGGCGATCGCAGCCCTAATGTTTGTTTCCGCAGCTTGAGTTTCCACTGATACAGTTTTGGTTTGCGGATCGCCTTGGACGATCGCATGAGCATCGACGGTCTGAACTGCTTGAGTGATGGTGCGATCGCGCTGACACCCCACAGTTAAAGTTTCTGGTGATGGTGTGTTTGATTTGTCGCTCTAATCTGCTACAATGGCTCCATGAATCCAAAAGTCCACAACCAGATCGTAAGTTATATCTGGAACATCGCTGATGATGTTCTGAGGGATGTATTTGTCAGGGGCAAATACCGCGATATCATTCTGCCTTTCACGGTTTTAAGGCGTTTAGATGCTTTGCTTGTGCCGACTAAGCAAGCGGTGTTAGATGCAAATGTTTTTTTGATTGAGCAGCAAATTGATGATAAAAGTGCTTTAGGAAATGATTCTGGCTATGAATTTTGGAATATTTCTAAATATACTTTTGAAACCTTGCTAGAAGATGCTAACAATATCGACACAAATTTAGAAGTCTATCTTGATGGATTTAGCCCTAATGTTCAGGAAATCATTAGTAAGTTTAAGCTGAGAAATCAGTTAGAAACGATGAAAGAGGCGGGGGCTACCTACTTACTGATTGAGAAATTATGCAACAAGGACATCAACCTTAGCCCTAACGAAGCGAAAAATATTAAAGGCGAAGTGCTGCCACCATTAACAAATTTGGGAATGGGTTATGTCTTTGAGGAACTGATTAGAAGGTTTAACGAAGAAAATAATGAAGAGGCGGGAGAACACTTTACGCCGCGTGAAATCATTAAATTGATGACGCATATTTTGTTTACGCCTGTCAAAGAGAAGATTAGCAAAGGAACTTATCTAATTTACGATCCTGCTTGTGGTAGTGGTGGGATGCTGACAGAAGCTGAGAATTTTGCTTTGGCAATAACCAATAGTGGCAAAGCCAATTTTGAGCTTTATGGACAGGAAGTAAACCCTGAAACCTATGCTATTTGTACGAGTGATATGTTAATTAAGGGCGAAAAGTCGGAAAACATTGTCTATGGTTCGACACTTTCTAAAGATGGGTTTTCCCATTTACATTTTGACTTTATGCTTTCCAATCCGCCCTACGGTAAAACTTGGAAAATAGATGAGGATGCGATCGTTGATGATCGAGGTAAGAAAGGAAAAGAAGTTATCAAGGATTCTCGCTTTCAGATTGGTTTACCTTCGATTTCGGATGGACAGTTATTGTTTCTGATGAATATGGTCAGCAAGATGAAACAGGATACTAAGCTAGGTAGCCGTATTGCAACTGTTCATAATGGTTCGGCTCTGTTTACGGGTGATGCTGGGGGCGGTGAAAGTGAAATTAGAAAATACATTATCGAAAATGATTGGTTAGAATGTATTATCGCTTTGCCAAAAAATATTTTTTATAATACGGATATTCCTACTTACGTCTGGATTGTATCGAATAGAAAGGAGTCAGAACGTAAAGGCAAAGTACAGTTAATTAATGCGATGGATTTGTATGAGAAGTTGCGTAAGAATTTAGGGAATAAGAATTGTGAAATGAAACCTGCACAGATTGATGAGATTACCAATTTGTATATGGATTTCAAGGAAACTGATATTTCTAAAATCTATCCAAATGATTATTTTGGCTATAACAAAATAACTGTAGAGCGTCCTTTACGTCTTTCGGCTCAACTTACGCCTGAAGCTATGGAAAGTTTGCGCTATGACAAGGGTATTAAGGATAAGATGGAATGGGCTTATGGTCAGTTTGGGGATGATTTGTATAGGGATGTGAAGCCATACAAGGATAAAATTGAAGCGCATTTAATCAAGCATGAAATCAAGTTGAAGACTCCTGCTAAGAATAAGTTGGTTAGTGTTGAGCATTGGCAAAATCAATTGAAGTTGATGCAAGCGGCTCAGAGATTGGCTGATAAGTTAGGCGATCGCCAATTTGATGATTACAATCAATTTTTGCCTTTGGTGAATAAGGCAATTAAGGATTTAAAGTTAGATGTTGATGCCAAGGGTTTGAAATGTATTTTGGATGCTGTCTGCTGGAAAAATGAGGATGCGGAACGGGTAATTAAGAAGACTGAGAAGGATGGGACGATAGTTTATGAGGTTGACAGCGATTTGAGGGATACTGAAAATGTGCCTCTGGATCAGGATATTCATGAATATTTTGAGCGTGAGGTGTTGCAACATATTCCTGATGCTTGGATTGATGAAAGTAAGACTGTGAGGGGTTATGAAATTTCGTTTACTCGTTATTTTTATAGTTATGTACCGCCTCGTAGTTTGGAAGAAATTACGGCAGAAATTTTTGCTTTAGAAAGAGAGACTGAAGGTATTCTTAACGAAATTGTGAGTAACTAATGAGAATTTTGCAACCATACGAAAAGTATAAATCTGTTGACTTGAACTTCACAAAACAAATTCCCTCTAATTGGATTATTTTAAGAGGAAAGTTTCTTTTTAAAGAAATTAGTACAAGGTCAAAAAAAGGTGAAGAACAACTTTTGTCAGTATCCGAGCATAAAGGAATTGTTCCAAGAGATTCAATTAACGTCAATATGTTTCAAGCGTTGAGTTACGAAGGTTATAAACTTTGTGACAAAGGGGACATCGTAATAAACAGTTTATGGGCTTGGCATAGAGGATTAGGGGTGTCTGAATATCATGGTATTGTTAGCACTGCTTATGGTGTATATCGTCCGATTATGCCAGAGCAGTGGAATCCTCGCTATTTGAATTATCTTCTTAGAGATAAAACTTATGTTGGAGAATGTTTAATTCGCTCAAAAGGGGTTTGGGAATCAAGATATCAATTAACAGGAAGTAATTTTCTAGATATTCCTATCATCAAACCGCCTTTAGAAATTCAGAATAGTATTGCAGAATATTTAGATAAAAAGAATAGTGAAATAAACAAGTTTATACAAAACAAGGAAAGATTGATTAGTTTATTGGAGGAAAGGAAAAAAGATGTTATTGACACAGCATTTACAAGAGGATTAAATCCAAATACTGAATTTAAACAAACTAATCAAGATTGGCTTTCAAATCTTCCTGAAAATTGGGATGTAAAAAGGCTAAAATTTTTAACAAAAATAATCTCCAAAGGATCAACACCATCAACGGAAGGTAGAGAAATAAAAAGTTCAGGAATTAGATTTATTAAGGCAGAAAATATTTCTAAATCACAGGTTATACAAGAACCTTCTTTTTTTATTGATACAGAAACTCATAAAATTTTGAAGCGTTCTCAACTTCAAGAGAATGACTTACTATTTGTTATCGCTGGTGCTACTATTGGCAAAGTAGCAATTTTACCTAAAAACTTGATTCCTGCTAATACTAATCAAGCCGTAAGTTTCATTAGATTAAAAAAGATAGAAGATGTAGATTTCTGCTACTACTGGTTACATTCAAATTTTATAACAACGAGTATTTGGCTTAAAGCTGTAACATCAGCACAACCTAATTTAGCAATGGAAGATTTGGGAAATCTTGTTGTTCCATATCCAAGTAATTCTGAGAAATTAGAAATTGTCAACTATGTCAAACAAGAGCATTCTATACTTGAATTAGCCATTTTTAAAGCTCAAAAAGAAATATCAGCTATTAAAGAATACCGAGAAGCCTTAATAACTGACTTAGTAACAGGCAAACGCAGCATCCCACAATCATAAAGGAGTTAACTATGCAATTTACAGACACATCAGAAAAAGGGTTTCAAAAATTTATTGTCAACTACTTGACAGATAAAACCATCGGAAATA
>JAWXBT010000072.1:0-3465 GCA_034440315.1 bacterium | reverse complement strand
CTTCAAGAAGCAAAGGACAGTTCTGCAATTGAAAATATCATAACCACGCATGATGATCTGTACAAGTCCGAACTGAATTTAGGATCGGTAAGTTCTTTAAATGCCAAAGAAGTCCAAAACTATATTTCTGCATTAAAAAAAGGGTTCGGATTAATATCTCAAAGAGGACTTTTGACTAACAATATAATCTTGCAAATTCAAGAAGATGTAATCGGTAATTACAAATGCACAGAAATTGGCAATTAAGAGTGCACAGTTTTTGGCAACAAGAATGCACAATGGGGGAGTAAAAATAAGGAGATTTTTTTAGTTGTCAAGAAAAGATTTTCTGTTTTTCATTCTGTAGCTTTTCCCCTGCAAATTTATTATTTCACACCTGTACAAAATTCGATCTAATAGAGCGGTTGCCAGCACTTCGTCATCGAGCATTTTAGCCCATTCTGCGGGCATTTTATTAGTGGTTATGATAAAGGATGTGCTTTCATAAATTTGATTTATAAAATTAAAGAGATTGACCGCTAGGGTCTTTTCCACTGGAAAAAGCATTATGTCATCTATTACAATGAGGTTTGCTTTGGATAACTTTCTGTATTCGGCAATTGCGGTTCTAGTTATATCTTTCATTTTAAGCATGTTGACAATGTCTTCCATAGACCTGAAATAGGCTTTATAACCTTTTTTAATAGCATCGGCACAAAGTCCGGAAGCAATGAAGGTTTTACTGGTTCCCGAGGGACCTGTCAACATAATATTATAAGTCTGATCCAACCAGTTTAGCTCTCTGAGTTGATTTAAACGGTTTTTATGCAGTCCGTTTTCAAAAGTATAATCATAGCTGTCTAAATCATTGTTTTTAGGTATGCGAGCTGATTTAAAGCGACGCAACATTTCATTCTCATAGCGATGCTGTGCCTCTGACTGCAAAAGACTTAAGGTATACTCCATAAAGCCCTTTCCCTTATTTTCGGCTTCATTTATAAGCCTTTCAATATTTTTACTCATGCCGGCTGTTTTAAATTGCCGGCAATAATCCATGATTTGTTGCTTAGTGTTCATTTTTATTTATAACGTTTAATAAAGATTCATAGTCGTTTATCGAGCTTTTGGCAGGCTCTCTGAAGGCATCCTCGGATAGTTGCGCATTTAAAGGGTTTAGGATTATGGTTTTAATTTTAGGATCTGCCTTCTTCTCGATTTCTTCCTGCTGAAAATGAGCCACTACCGCTTTAAAATCAACACCACTGGCAATATTATTGTCTTTGCAATAGTTTAAGGCTTTGGAGATAGTTGCCGGAGGCGTTTCTTCTACCACTTCCCTGATAATTTGGAATTGATCCCTGGTATATCTTGGCTTTTCTTTCCAGATTAAACCCAGCCATTCTAAGGCCTTTTCAGACTCAGGAAAGAGACATGCAAGCTTTTCTGCCATTTCACTTAAGGCACTGGCCTTATCCCTTTTGTGGTCGTTATTGAGGATTTTCTTACCCTTCTCTAAACAGATCCTATGCCTGCATATTTCTTCTGTTCCGCTTTCATTTAAAACTACTATAACATCACCTTCTATGGCCACACCAACCTTGCATCCTCGCCCCTTATAAGTACCTAAAGGCAAGGAATATAAATTACTTTTGTAGGAGATAGCGTTGTCCTTTTTAACATGATATAAAAGGGGTAACTGGGCTTTTGAAGGCTCATAAGGATAATAAGGACTAAGGAACGCTCTTTCAATAAGAAGCTCGCTTATAGGCTCTCTTTTTGTAAAACTGTGAGGAAGATGATTTGCTGTTCTGCCAAGCCATGCAACAGCCTCATCATTTAGGGTTTCTATATTGTAGAAAGTGCGGTTGTAGAGAAAGTTCTGTTTGACATATTTCACCACATTTTCAACCTTTCCTTTGCTTTCAGGATCTGCTTTCCGACAGAAGTGTAACTTAAAGCCTTTTTCCCTGCAATATGCCCTGAAGTCATTTGTAAGGATTAGATCACCGCTATTCTCAGATACCATAAACACTTTGTCCTGATCATATACTATTTCATCGGGAATACCTTGAATAAATTCAAAGGCATGTTCATGAGCATTGATGGCTAATTCTGCTGTAAAATGCTGTTCTACAAAGTAAACAAACTTGAATCTGGATCTGGACAGAACAAGGACAAAGAAACATACCTTTACTCTTTTACCTGCACTGGAACGTAGGTTATATTCTCCAAAATCAACCTGGGCTTGTTTTCCGTAAGGCAGTTCTTCGACAAACTGATATTCCCTATTTTCCTTGATTCTGGGAATATTATGTTGGTCCCTAACATACTGAACAAAGTTGAAAACGGTCTTCTGATTGATTAGAGGAAATTGTGGATGATGCTCTTTCAGCCAGTCGTGCATCTGAGCTGAGGAAGTTTCCGGAAACAGAGCTAATCGATCTTTTACAAAGGTTTCATAGCTTGATAATTTCTTATTGCGGTTAGATTGGTTTGCTATAAAGGCTTCATATTCCTGCTCCCTCATGGAGAAGTATTTACTGACAGTTCTTCTGTTTAAACCTAAATATTGGCTGATAAATGAGAGGGAATGACCTTCTCGGGATAGTTTATGCACTTCGTAATACATCATCAATTTGGCTAAATACACGTTCATTTTTTCGTCGGTTTTAATGGCCGACGAAGTTACTCCCGCTGTGTATTCTTGTTGCCGATTTCTGTGTATTCCTATTTGCCGAAAACGGTGTAGTTTTATTTACCGATTACAGTTGGGTGGTCTTCTCTTATTTCCAGCACCATGTCGTACAGATAAGTTTGCTCTTCCTGTTCTTTGAGCAATCGATTCAGTTTGAAATGAATCGATTGTTTGCTTGTATTCAGTATGTTATAAAACATATTTAGACTAAATGCGAGCTCTTCTCGGTGGGTCCAGAAGTAGAGGATGGCTTTGAATCGGCATTTTTTTTTATATCTATGCCGTATTCTTGTTCTGCCAGTTCTATCATTTTGGACTGAAAATCGATGAGCAGTTGTTTTTGCCCAACCACGCGTTCAAGTTCCGCAATCTTGGCCTGTAAGGCTATTAGTTTCTTGGTCTCACTTTCCATTTCTACCACCAAGCGTACACCTTTTTGGTGGTTCGTTCCATACTTCTCGACCCATTTTGATACGTTGTTGTAACGCACCTGATAAGCCTTACTGACCTCTGAAATGGTAGTCTGCTTGCGCTCTATTTCTTGTACTTTTTGCCTCTTGAAATCCTCGCTAAAAATGCGTTTTCTTCTCTCGTTTTCTGTCAGTTCAAATACCTGTCTCGTGGCCATGTTAATTGAGTTTAATTGATCCGTTTTTTGCCCTCAAAACGGTCAACATATTTCAGGCACCAACATTTTGCCGCTATTGAGCCTGTTTTTTAAAGTAGCTACTTCTTGTTTGAGCAGGATATTCTCTTGTTTGAGCAGGGTATTCTCTTCTTTGAGTTTATGG
>JAWXBT010000071.1:0-3795 GCA_034440315.1 bacterium | reverse complement strand
GCTTGATATTATTCTTACGAAAAGACTGAATGGCAGCCTCAGTTGTAGATTTAATTGGATCAGCCACACCAAGAAGTCCTGATGGAGTACCATCAATTGAGACAAACATAACAGTTTGCCCGTCCGCTCTAAGGATCTCCGCTCTCTCGATTAGTTTTGAATCTTCAATTAATTTTTTATTTCCAACTACAACTTTATGCTGATCAACATTTCCCTCTATGCCTTTCCCTGTTATCGACTGAAAGAGCGATACATCTTTCAGTTTGAGTCCTCTTTCTTCAGCGCCCTTGACGATTGCCTGCGCCAGTGGATGCTCACTGCCGCGCTCAAGTGATGCAGCAAGTTGAAGTAGCTCATCTTCGCTAACATTGGATTTTGCCTCAACCGTAATCAATTTTGGTTTGCCTTCAGTAAGTGTTCCAGTTTTATCAACAACGAGAGTGTCGACTTTCTCAAACGTTTCAAGCGCCTCTGCATTTTTTATGAGAACACCCATCTGCGCACCACGACCCGTTCCCACCATAATTGACATCGGGGTGGCAAGCCCCAGAGCACATGGGCAAGCGATAATAAGAACAGCTACACTATTGACTATGGCGTGAGCTAAGGCTGGCTCCGGACCATAAAGATACCAAACTCCAAAAGTGATTATCGATACAACGATTACCGCGGGCACGAAATAACCAGAAACAGTATCAGCAAGGCGTTGAATAGGAGCTCTTGTCCTTTGAGCTTCACTTACCATCTTCACAATACGGGAAAGAAGTGTGTCATTTGCCGCTTTCGTCGCTTCAATTACAAAACCACCACTTCCATTGACAGTGCCACCAATTACTAAGTCATTATTGAATTTTTGAATCGGGAGAGACTCTCCTGTGATCATCGACTCATCAACTGAGCTGGAACCTTCTATGATCTTCCCATCAATTGGAATTTTCTCCCCTGGTCGCACTCGAAGGGTATCTCCGATTTGTATATCATCAAGTGCAACTTCTTCTTCGGCACCATCCAATCGAATTCGCCTTGCAAGTGGTGGTGTAAGTTCAAGCAGCGCACGAATGGCACTACTTGTTTGACTCCGCGCTTTTAGCTCAAGTACTTGACCAAGCAAAACTAGTGTAGTTATTACCGCAGCAGCTTCAAAATATACTTCTGGAACTCCCATCATTCCTAAAATAGATTTTGGGAAGAGTTCTGGGAAAAGAACTCCAATTACACTATATCCGTATGCCACACCGATTCCGAGACCAATGAGTGTAAACATGTTTAATTTCATTGATCGGATTGAAGATATGGCGCGTATGAAAAATGGATACCCGCCCCATAAAACAACCGGGGTTGCCAGCGCAAATTGGATCCAAAGAGAAGCAACTGGTGTGAAGAGAGTATGAATTCCGAGAGCAGGAATTAATGACGACATTGAATACAGAAAAAGAGGAGCCGTAAAGGCAAGACTCACCCAAAATCGTAGGAGCATATCGCGGAGTTCGTCTGACTCTGCATTTCCTAATACTGGGTCTGCTGGCTCAAGTGCCATTCCGCAAATTGGACATGAGCCAGGCGCACTTTGTCTAATTTGCGGATGCATTGGGCAGGTATAAATCACACCAGGAGATAAAGGGAGGACCTTCATCTTATTGCTAGGGACCTGATTAAGGTAGGCTTGGGGATTCGCTACAAAACTTTCCTGACATTTTTGACTACAGAAGAAATAATCCTTGTCCGCAAAAGTAGATGATCCAAATGAATCATCAGGGGAAACTTTCATCCCGCAGACGGGATCAATTTCTTCGACAACAACACTTTCTGAATGTTTCATTAGGACTGAAGTGAATAATAATTTCTTAATTAGTTTGTTCGATTCGCTGTAAGATATGCATGACGTAGCTCATGTAAACGAGAAATCTCTCATACCGTTTCTACTCAACTCCTACTTGTGTTCGAAAGGGTGATATTTTGAGTTCTATCGAAGAAAGTTGCTTTCTGCCAAGAAAGCAGATCGAGTCGAAAGTGAGCCGCCTGACTTGAAAGTGCTATTGCAGAAGCCGCTTTTCCAAATAAACTACGAAAATTTTTTAGTGGGGGTGAAGTATCTGGAACCAATTCACTATTATAGTGAATTTCAAAAGTCCTTGCCGAAAAGAATCCGCCTTCCCCCTTCGACAAGCTCAGGGCTACGGCCCATATAGTCTTTTCTAGAAGTTTTGCCTCATTTAATTCGGCAAAGATTTCTGAAAAGTACTATAAAATATCTTGAATTAGGTACTTGGGAATATAGAATTATGGCGTTGTGGCAAGTGATTCAACCTGGACTGCCACCTCATTCCTCCTAAGAAACGGAATAGTAAACGGTGGGTCATATCCTAGAAAAGAAGCTGGTGCTACAGCCTTCCAATTTGAGATGACAAGCTTTTGAAATAGTTGCGCTCGCTGTTGTATAAAATAATCTTGAGAGGAATTCCCCGAATATCTCAAAACGGCATAAGTCTCCTCGGGCAAACTATAAACTTTGATATTTGGACTAGTGGGCTTCGGAGCAGTATCGATATTTAGTGTTTTAGGAAGAAAAAATCGCATACTAAACTTTCCTTCTTTTGCTGGAGAGGTTTCAACTGGTGCGGTCATGGTAATTTTCTCGCCCTGGTTTTTGACCTGAACGGGGCTGGTCATGGCTACCTTAGTTCGAGAACTGTTTGCCCCTGCGATATAGCGAAAGAGTGTCATAAACTCTGTGTTTTTGTCTTTCATGTCCATCACTTCAGCGACAAGACGTTGTGGATAACGACGAATTTCAATGCCACCAAAATTCTCAATTACCTCATAATTTAACTCTTCATATCCGCTGCGAATTCCAAAAACTGAACAACCACTAAGCAGAGCTATGGCTGCCATATACATCGCTGATGTTGCCAATCGAAGTTTCAAATCATTCACCACAGTTCGAAAAATAAAATACAAGTTAGATTATATAAACAATCTTATTTTGACAGTTTCGAAAATAAATTCTGCTTCAAAATAACATAGCCACCAGCAGTGTAGTTCAGTTCCAGAACAAGCACACGCTTTCTTCTTATCTTGCTAAATAATTAGGAAAAAAGGATCCTTGGATGGGGTATCTGGGCTCAATTAACTCTCTGGATAGGCTTGATCTTTATCTGCCAGACACCTTTTAGAAATCCTTCTTTTTTGGACTTACTATAGTTCCTCATCTAAATAAAATTCTTAAGCTTTATATGTTTGCATTTAGAACCGCAAACCTTTTTCAAAATTTTTGCATATGAGGTCATTCCCTGCACATAAGCAAACTCAGCCAAAGAATCTAGAGCAAGGTTATAATTAAAATAATTATTTCCCAAAAGATTACTGTATGCAGTAAAGCAAGCTGAATCATTAAAAATATTATTATTTGCTAATGATTGAAATGATTGAAAGTTTGCTTGGAGAGAATTCAAATTTGCTACACAAGCATTATACTGAAGACTCTTGGTCTGTAATTCATATTGACAGGAAGAAGTCTCAAACAATACTGATCCGAGCACTGGACCATAAAAATTATAATAATCAGAATAATTATTAAATACATGAAAGGTGTTGGAATATCCTTGATAACAAGTGTTAGGGTTAGAATGGGTAACAAAGCAACCACTCGGCACTGCCGCTTCAGCTTTTAAAGTAAAAGTTAAAGCTAATAAAGCCAATAAAATCGTTTTCATAATCAATTCCCCGTAACAGAATAGGTAAGACTTGCCAGCAAATGCAATATTTACCTAATAGTTTCTATAACGATATGTTTTT
>JAWXBT010000070.1:0-3840 GCA_034440315.1 bacterium | reverse complement strand
CAACGACGCTATTATCTTTACTATGAAACGAACAGCTTGCAAAATTGCTCGTCCTGACAAATAAAGTTGAAAAAACGTTTGACGGGCACCGCTCAAGGTGATAAGCTGTCTTCGTAAGGTTGATTCAAAGAAAATAATTTAAACAAATTCAATAGAAATATTAACTGGAGTATATAAAATATGTTAACTGACGTACCTAAAATTGATCAAGAGAAAATGGCTTTTATCTTCCGCCACGGAATTCGCTCAGGTGCGAATATCCTGGTTCTAGGACCATCGGGCAGCGGCAAGACAATTATTGCAAAGGCAATTGCTGAAGACCAAAAATGCCAGCTGGTTTATGTTAACCTTGCAGTTCTTGAACGAACTGACTTTCAAGGTCTTCCCGTTCTATCTGTAGCCCAGGATACCGTAAACTACGCGACTCCCGAGTTCCTTCCATTTACTGATAAGAGTCAGGACGAAGCTATTGCAAAGTTTATGCAAGTCAAAGAAGTACTTTCCAAGAGTAAGAGCAAGGATCGTAAAGAACTTCTCGAAATGGTTGATAAAAGAATCGAAGAACTTAGAGTGCGAGATGATCGCGCTAAGTTAGGCGCTGTTCTTCCATATCTTACAGGAGGCGATTTTACTGCAATGATTAAGGAAATGAAAGATACTACGGCCGACTTTGATCGTCCAATTGTTTTCCTTTTTGATGAAGCTGATAAAGCAGCTCATGAAGTTAATCAGACTCTTCTAGAGTTTCTCCAGTTTCGATCAATCAATGGTCGTAAACTAAATATTCAGGCATGTATTCTCACAGGCAATCTTCCCGATGAACATGCTCATACGTCCCAACTTTCTCACGCAATTACGAAGCGATGCCAGACTTATCATTTGGAATTGGATTTCATGCAATGGCGTAAATGGGCAATGCAAAGTGGAATGCACGAGCAATTTATCGGATTTCTTAATTCTAACCAAGATATGCTTTACCAAAAGGCGATTGATGATGATCCAACTTGTTATGCAATGCCTTCTCCACGTACTTGGGAACAGGCAAGTTCAGCTCTGAAAGATCTTGAACAGGATAAAGAATATCATGCAATGTCTAATTCTGACAAAGGTGATGCAATGAGAACTACAATTATTGCTGGTAACGTCGGTCACACCGCAGCTACTAAGTTTTCAGTTTGGTATAAGCACTATTGCAAGCTTGACCCAACAATTGATGCGCTCTGTGACAAAGGCAAGTTCCCAGATAAACTATCACTTCAAGATCAATTCGTTGTCGCTTTATCAGCTTCAAGTAAGGTTTATGCCTCGCTGAAGCCAAATAACGAGAAAGAGATTAAAAAAATTGTCAAGAATGTTTACTCTTGGTTTGATACACTTGATATCGATGTTGCCCATGGTGTTATCCGTATCGGTTTTGGTCGTGACTTCGAACGTGTAAAACAATATAAACTTGCGGAAATTGAAGAGTTTACTAATTGTTTTAAGAAAATTACAGCTCAGTTCGAAAGTAAATAATTAACAAAAGTAAAAAGGAATAAACAAATGTCAAACCAAAGGTTAAATGATCCCAAAAATATTGCAGGCGATAAGCACAAAGCTCTTCAGGATAAACTCCTGTTGGCTCAAGCAAAACTAGCTCGCAGTCCAGATAAAGGTGGTATACCATTTGTTTATTCCTTTGCGGCTGTTAAAGTTCATGAACTAGATGATATGACTCTCCCAATTCTTGATGAAAAGGGCGAAAAGGTCAAGCAACTGAAAACTGCTGCCACTGATGGAAACAAATATAAATGGTCTCCAGATTTTCTTGAGAAACTAACTACGGATGAGACTGCTTTAGTGATGGCTCATGAAACATACCATATTGTTATGCAGCATTGTAATATCAATCGAGTACAGTCTCGTAACCGTATGCTTTGGAACCTAGCGATTGATTATATTGTTAATAATTCAATTGAACATGATAAACGTTATGCCAATGTTATTTCAGCTTACATAGCTGATCATGCATACAGTCAAAATGATTGGGATAAAACGCCTCATCCTATGTGGAATGGTAATTTTGGTCATCCAAAAATCATGAAAGATCTTCTTAAAGATATCGAGAAGATGGTTAAAGAATATGCTGGGAATGGTAATAAGCCTAAGAAGCCAGATCCAAATGAAGCTGAACCTCCACCAGTCATTTTTGTTGATTATTCACTCTGGGGCAAGTCTGCTGAGGAAATTTATAATATGCTTCAACAGAAAATGGACGAAGAGAAGGAGAAAAATGGTATCAGTGCTGTTGATGGCATGTCCGATCAGGAAATGAAAGAAATGATGGAGGCTTATGGTGTTGGTGAGACCCTCGATGCGCACGAGGCAGCCGACGTTGATAGACATAAACTCTTGGAAGATATTCTTAACGCAATGGAGTCAACTAAAAAACTAGCAGGTTCTGTGCCAGGATCTTTAGAAGAATTTCTTAAAGAGTTAATGGAACCCAAGTTGCGTTGGCAGGATCTGGTGAAGCATGCTATTCAAAAAAAGCGTCAGGAAAAGGGAGCTTATAATGATTGGACAAGGTTTCGCCGGCGTCCTTTAAGTTTAAAAATGTGGAGACCTAAGAAGAAAGATGATACGATCACTTGGGTTTGCATGTTAGATACTTCTGGGTCCATGACGAATGATGACATTGCATATGGCATTTCACAACTAAAGGTGCTTGACGGCAAGAGCAGGGGTTATGTTGTGCCTTGTGATACTGAATGTTACTGGGATAAGATGAAGGAAATTAGGAGTATGAATGATTTACCTAAAGTTAACGTAGTAGGTCGTGGAGGGACAGTCTTTAATAGATTCTTCTCTGAATGGAAAAAACGTATTCGAGATCCTGTTGATCTTATTATTGTAATTACCGATGGTTATTTTTCTGTAGATTTTCCAAAACCTACAACCGATGTAGTGTGGGTAATTACAAACGATCACGATCCTAAATTGCCATGGGGACGCACAGCTCCTCTTCGTAGTTTTTAAAATAACTAAGAAGAACAATTGTATCATTACGGCAAAAATAAAACATAAGTAAATCGATAAAATTATCGAGAGCCCACTAATTTTAAATAGTTAGTGGGCATTATGCTATCAGATATACAAAAAGAAATTTTAAACGGAACAATGCTTGGTGATGCCTCAATTGGAGGCCCAACTCATACCACCAAAAAAGCTCGTATGAAAATTGAAAGATGCTGTGCGGATAAGGCTTACTTAGAAGCTGTGTATGAATATTTTAAAGATTTATGTAATAGCGGTATTAATTGTAAAGATCGTTTTGATAAAAGGTATCAAAAAACTTATTGTTCAACGAAATTTAGAACAAGGTGCAATCAAGATTTATATATTGAATATTTACGTTGGTATCCTGGTAACGGATCTAAAATAGTTCCGCGCGATTTAGTTCTTACACCATTATCATTAGCTATATGGTTTGCAGATGATGGCCATATTTGTGCAAAAGATGGTAAAAAATCTTGCCGCATGAAATTTTCTACCGAATCATTTACACTAGATGATGTGAAGTTTTTAATACAACAGTTAAAAAATGTTACTAATCAAGATTTTATGTATTGCCATAAAGATGAGAAAAATCGACCAGATCAATATGTAATATATGGTAATTCCGAACAAACTCGTCCAACAATGAAACTTATATCACCGTATTTATTACAATTTAATATGGAACGTAAAGTTTATGATATTGAAGATTATACAAAGCAATTAAAAAAACAATTGCATATATTAAATTTTGTTAAAGAAAATCCAAATTGTAGCTTGCAAGACATTTATAATAATTTAGAT
>JAWXBT010000069.1:0-8959 GCA_034440315.1 bacterium | reverse complement strand
AAGCACACATTAAAGAACAATTAATAATTAAAGGTTTAATTAAAGAGGATGAATAAAACAATTAACTTTATAAGCTTATTTATATTATTCGTAATATGCCTCCCAGCTTTGTTTATTGGCTTGGGGTATTTACTACCTACAGATTATAGTAAGGGATTATTTTCAATAGTCTGTATTGTTTTTATAGTTAGTTACCCTCTAAGAGTTTCAAAATAAGTTTCCTTTGTTTAGAAACAGAAGACCTATTAAATTCATCACTTATTTTTGATAGTTGATTTACAAGATCAGTGGCTAACCCAGCATCTATATCTTTAGGTAGGTCATATCTTTTTTGTATTATAATAGGGAGCATTATTTCTCCTACTCCTTTTTTTATATCACGTATACTATCTTGAAACATTTTAGCTTGTTCATCAGGGGGTAGGGTTTGGTATTCTTTATTATCTATTAAAGCACTTAAACCAATACCAATAATTTCTCCATACATTCTTTGAAATATATAATACTCTTCATTATCTAGTTTTACATCTTTTATTTTAGCATCCAATTTAGTGGGTCTAACATCTTCTCCAGACATTTCAAGTCGTTCCACCTCAGTATTAAATTTACCTTGTATAGTATTAGATAGACGTATAGGATTTATTGCCGTTGATACAGCACTTCGATTACGCTCCAATCTCTGTCCCCAGACATCAACCTTGGGACGAAGGGTCTCTCTTAATTCAGGTATTCTTGCTTTTAGTGGATCCAGGAAATCATTAGACTTCCTTTGGTAATCATCAAAGGATTGAGAGAAATCAGAAAGAATCGTAGGGATTACTGATCCAAGCACTCGCCCCGCATATAACTCCCCTTTTCTTTCTGGTTCTTCTACAACATCAAGTAAATTTTTTACACCAGTAAGGAATGTTTGCTCTGTAAGTCCTTTTACGCCACCAAATAACCCAGTAACTACACCTCCAGCAATGGAGCCAGTTTCCTCTTTACCTTTTTCTACATACCCCCCGATGCCGATAACTCCTCCTATTGGCCCTAGTTGAATTAAGGGATACCAAGTATCACCTATTTTGAGAGAATTGGGAAGTTTCCCTATTGCTTCCCATTCTGCGCGCTCTTTTGCCTCTTTAGGATACCCAAGGCTTATAAGATCATCTTTTAATAATTGTGAACCTAACCACAAGGCCCCAGCACCAGTAACTACTCGCCCTAATCCCTCAGCAAATTCTTTTTGATTGAATTGCCCTCCTTTAAATGATTTATAGAATGTTGAAATAACACCAGTGGGTGCATAGTTAAACATAGCAGTGGCTACAGCAGAAGGAGTTTTAGCAAAGGGCAGTACGGTCATTTGGGCAACAGGACCCAATAATGGAGTGCCCTGTATGGCTTGAGCCATTTTTCCAAGCTCGGTATCGTTTCTGAATGTTGCTATTTTTGCATCTAAATCAGCTAGTTGCATAGCATCTTCTGGTGGGTTATCTATAAAGTTTTGAATAAATTTACTTCTCTCAGTACTATTAGCAAATACTTTCTTTTGATTTTTTATAGTCACCAAAGACTGTTCTGCAAGAGATCTTCTCATTGCGCCATAAAAGAATGGCATGTCTTCTGCTCCAATTATTTGATACACAGTATTAGTATAAACTTCTAACACTTTCCCAGGCTTACTGTTGAAATGAATATTGGAAAACTCCAGAGAGCTAGTTGCTTTCTGTTCTGATACACCCGTCCGTAGATAGTTCCAGCCCTTTTTTACACCTTCCATTCCACCCTGACTTAATCCTCTCAAGGTAAAAACCTTTGTCCTTTGACCAGTAAAAAGAGAAGCGGCCATATCTATACCAGTAGCTGGTAAATCTTTTACTATTTCTGCCACACCATTAAAGAATGATGATTGAATGTTAACGCCAGATGTTTTAACACCTGTCAATAGACCTGCTTTCCAGACATTAACTATTTTTTTCCAGACCGGACTTGGTATTAATGATTCTAAATCATCCACTAATTTTTTAGAAGCTACTTGTTTAGGTAACCCCTCTGGCATCTTAGATATTTCATCACTCGCATCTAACACTTTTTTTACAATTTTTTCATCTATTTGAGGGACTTTAGTTCCAGCAGTAAGGTTGTACTTGTCTATCATTTTGGATGTTGTACGAAGCATACCTTCTGGAGTTTGTTTTCCAAGAAGAGCATTAGCCTGTACAGTACGGCCTTCTTCTGTGGCAAGACGTGCGTGGGATATAATAGAGTCTTTAAGTTCAACAGCTAGTGCTTGTTTTTCTGCCTCTGTTGTAGCTGACACATATCGTCCTGATAATTCTTTATCTACAGCTACACGAGTAGCTACTGCTTCATCAGTGCTGTTTTCTGTAGCAAATTTTTTAGCAGCTTCAAAGTCTTCATCAACTCTTTGTATTGATCTTTGGATAAGACCTTCGTTTGATTTTTTATTATAAGTTTCACTTATCTCATGTGAAATATCAGAAGCTATATCTTCTGAGGCTTTGGCAGAAGTTATGTATTTACGTTCTTTGCCGGCATTATTATATATATCTTTAAGTTTTGATTTTAAAATGTCCTTAGTTAAGACGTCCTCACCTTTTATTAAATCATATATCGCAATTTGATTATTTTGAGCTCCTATATGGAACGCATCATCTAAGTTATCTTTTACAATAGAGATATCTAAGTAGAATTTACCATCAGCAGTATTCTTCCATCCGCCAAAATGGTTACCTTCTTGTTGCAATAAGTCAATATTTTTAGATATAAAATCTCTAATTGAGGTAGCATCTATTTTTTCAAGAATAGTTTCTCTACCCTTGAAAGGTGAAACTACAAAACCCCTGGAAGCTGGTTTTCCATTTATATTTATAGTAAATCCTTGAGGATTTTCGTTTACGAACTTAGCTAGTCCTGTGAAATCAGGTTGGCTATTTTTTGAGATATCTCCAACTGCTCTTGCTCCGTCAAGTCCTCCCACTTCCGACCCTTGAGTAATTGTTTTAGATCCAATAGGTTGATTTTTTCCATATATTTTATTATACACCCCTAGTGGGTCATTGTCTACATCTTGGCTGTTAATAAATTCATCAGCGTTATTATACTTTTTTGGGTCCAATACTAGGGAACTATCTGGGGTTTTAATCTTCTCTGGGGCAGTTTTTATTGTATCTTTAGACTCAGCTACTTTATTAGCCAATATAATAGCTTCGGGTTTGTCTTTATTTTGTTTTAAGAATTTTAATTCATCAAATTCATCCGCAGAAAGTGGGGCTTGTTTTTGTTTAGTCGAAAGTTCTTTTATTCTTAAAGTAGTATCATTTTGAACAATTTGCAATTCCCTAGACACACTATCTCTTAGAACATTTTCAGCTTCTTTCTTTGTTTTTGTTGCAGTTAAAAAGGGTGCATCTTTTCTAGCTATTTCCTCACTAACATGATTTCTTAATATTTTAAAAGAGTCTACATCATTAATACTTTTCATCCCAGCTTCGATTATTTCATCCAATGGACCCTGAATTATCTTCTCTAGTACCTTTTCTTTTCCCTTTCCTCCTGGAAGAATATCTCCTAGGGGGGCGAAAGAAGCCATAAATCCTAAAGTAGTAAGTAGGGTTTTATTATAACCATTTTCCCCGGCACCCAAGTCTGCCACTTGTTTGTCTTGTCTTTTCTTCCAAGTTACAGCACTATCTATTGGTTCTTCTCCAAAAAGTGCTTTCTCTACAGGTGTCCTTGGGACATAAGCCTCTGGTGTGTATTCTTTATCTCCTAAATATCCACCAACATCCTGAAACGATTGCGCCACCATTCTGATTGGGCGAGTGATTAGATACCTTCCCGCTAGTGGTGCTAGTTTGGCGACATCTTTTATTATATCTTTCCCAGAATATTGAGCTAGTTTTTTCTCTGCTTCTGTTGGCTCTCTACGTGATTGAATTTTAGGTAAATTCTGAGTAATAGTTTTTAATACTGGAGGGGTATTAGATGGAATAGGTTCTCCTGTTGGGGTTGGGTAAAATACTGATTCCTTGTTAAAGAATGTCTTTAAATTCTTATCTAATGTTTGTAGAAAATTACTCATCTTGATATGCTGCCATTGCTGCAGCTATAGCCTCTGGGGTTATACCTCCCCATATATTATTAGTACCAGCTATTCTTGCAGTAACTGTTGCACTGTTTGCGTAGGCAGTAATATCTGGTAAAGCTTTAAAGACTTTCCAATTAGCGCTTACATCAGCATCTGAAAGTCCAGCGGATTTATGATAATCCTTGTACCAAGGTGGAGCTGCATCAAGTGCAAAAGATAGTATAATTTCACTTTCTTTTTTACCTGCAAGTCCGGGTACACCTAATTGTGTGGCTAATGCTGGAGAAATCTGTCCATTAGTACTCCCCCCACCTAGTCCTATTGGTTTTTTCATACCCATATAAACAGAGCCATCACTTAATATTATCTTTTTCCCTTGAGGAGTTTTATTTATGAGGGTCTGAATTGCACTTCTTGTGGCTATATCTTCTTTGAGACTCTTACCAGCAGCTATTGATTTGTTTATTTGTCTTAATTTTGCTGTGTATCCAGGGAAATTTATGGCATCGTTTTTAGCTATTTCATTTGGATCTACATTCTTAAAATCAGCATCACTCATTAAAGAATAAACTTCAGCTTGTTTTTCTGCTTTATCTAATTCAAATTTACTTTGCTCTCTACCTTCTCTCGATAAAGACAACTGCTGATCTGAAAAATCAGTCTGTCTCTTATAGATATCGTTCTGTAGTGACTTTGCATTATTGGCAAGTTCTTTTGCTAAAGCAAAGTCCCTGTCCCCATAAGCCGCATTTGCAGCGTTAATGGCTGCATCTCTTTTTGAAGTGAGTGCTGTTTTCTCTGCATCAAAGGTTCCCTTTAGATTCTGTAGTACTCCTTCTTGACTCTGGGTAGCTCCAAGGAATCCTCCACCAGAAGTAATGAGTGAAGTTGCTCTTGCCCCATAGTCTCTTTCTTGCCCTACCTTTTGACTGGCAAGGTCTATATCACTTTGGATTTTAATATCTCCTAGAGTAGCTGAACGCTCTTCGGCTATCCTTGCTCTTTCTGCTGAAAGAATGTTATTGCTTTCTCTATAGGCTCCTGTCAATCCTTTAAGCTCTCTATCAAGGGCATTGTTTTGTGCGTAAACTCCTGATGAACCAACCACAGGGTTAGATAGTGCTTTACCTGTTTGAGCACTAAAGCCCACTTTGCCAGTTCTACCGGCTGAGTCGGTGAAGCTATCTCCTTTATTGTATGTTTTTCCACCTACTGTGGTTGATGATCTTGTTCTTCTTGTCATTTTATTTTATTAATTATTAAGGTTTTGTTATTGCTTGTGCCATATTAAAAATATTCTATTACTCTTACTTCTCCACGACCTCCCACACCACCTGCTCCTGAAAATGAAGACGAACCACTATTAAGTCTGTGTGCACCTCCTCCCCCTCCACCTGCACCCCCAGCACCTCCAGCACCTCCCACACCTCCATTAAAACCACTTGTGTCTGTTGCACCTCCTCCTCCACCACCAGAGCCACCATATCCTTTAAGTAATGTTGCATTTGCTGTACCAGCAACACCAACACCAGCTGTAGTGCCAGCATTATATGCACCTCCAGCACCACCTCCTGCGGCTGTATATGATTGAACTGTACCTCCTGCTGAACCATTTCCATCATGTGAGCCACCACTTCCACCGCCTGCACAAGCAAAAATAGAAGAGCCTCCAGTAGTTCCATTTCCACCACCACCTGCACCTCCATATTCAGAACAAAAACCAGCTACACTAACCGTAGCTGTTATTCCTTGTCCTGATATACTAGCTGAGTTTACTGTTGGAGCACCACCCGTTGAAGTTGAAGCACTATTCAAAAAACTACCACCACCACCACCTATACTTGTATTTGTGGCTCCACCACCACCACCTCCACCACCAGCTTTTAGCCAAGTTCCAAAAGAAGAAGCTGTGCCATCTGAACCAGCGTTTCCATTAATTGTTCCAGCACCTGATATAGTTACACCAGCACCACCCGTTCCACCAACTCCAACTGTTATTGTTTCGGTTGCTTGGACACTTGAACTAGGAATAATTATTCTAGTAACAGCTCCGCCTCCGCCTCCACCACCACCTGCACACCCAGTATTATCTGTTGAAACCCTACCACTACCACCGCCTCCTCCAGCTCCTATGCAGATTACTTCGATAGATTTTGCTAGTGCTGATTTTGTGAATGTTCCATTGACTGTGAATGTTGTTACTTTTGTCGTAAGAGATGGTGTAGATATTAGTTGAAAATTTGTTCCATCATACTGCACCACCACAATTTGATTAAGTAAAATATCTCCTGTATCTAGTTCGTTTGTTACTCCTTTATAAATTGATTTAGCGCCAAGTGCACTAACATTTAATGTACACGCTCCAGTATTAGCAGTCCCTGCTTTGAAAGAATATATTCGGCCTGTTTCATAAGTTGTCAATGCTGGTGATGGTGTAATTGCGTAACTATCAGTTCCAACTGAATCAACCGCATATCCAACCAATCTTGGATCATTATCTCCAGCTACAATTGGAGTACTTGGTGTAGCTGATGTTTTTGATAAATTTACAAACCCTAAAGCCGAAGTGCTTGCAGGTACACCACCTGCGATAGCGGCGGCATCTATATATTCTTTGAGCCATTGAAAGATTTGGGGAACGTCTGTACCCATTTGCACGATTGTGTTTGCTGGAAAATCTAATTTCAGCGCGGTCGTTTCTAAAGTACGATTTCCGTAAAAATTCAGACCTCTACGAACTATAGTTATTGGACCACCAGCAATAAGTGTTGCGGGGTCGATTTCCATAAATTCTGCGATAGTTCCAGTATCATTCCTAAAACAAACGTAGTGCTGAGTACCAAGATCAGATGGTGCAACATCATTTTCTCCGTCGAAGGATTTAATGTTATTTAAAATGAAAGTGCTGCTCGCCGATGTTATGGCAAACGCTAATCGTTTTGGTGGTATGCTGGCAAAAAGTAAACTCATATATTTTTATTATTTAAAAATTCTAATAATTGTTCTTTGGTGTTGTTTTTGAATCCATAAATTTTATGAAATTCTATGTGTGATTCTTTAGATAATGTAATACCATTAGAAATGGAAGTTCTTAATTCAGGAAAATCTCTAAAATTATTTATGTGATGCACTACTAATTTTCCACCACGTTGTCCTGTTTTTTGGCAAGTAAAATCATCTCGTTCCATACAGGATTTTCTAAATAATTTCATTTCTAAAGACATTCTTATTGTTTCATTTTCAGAAGTTTTTCCATTTTGCCAATTCCAATGGTCTTTACCCTTTTTTGCTTTTCTATTTATTCTTCTTTCTACAGAATGAGGAACACCAGTAAGTGACTTACTAATTCTATCTCTTAATTCTTGTGGACGTATTTTGCCTCTATTAGTATTTCCTATTTGGATTTTCTGTTTTTCTGACATTGGTCCATGTTTTTTACCTAAATGAGCTTGTCTATTTTTTTCTTTTGTTTCTTTAGAACGAGTTTTTCCTAAATTTGACTCCCGTAATTTTCTTCTATGTTCTTCTGAACGTGGAGGTTTCTTTTTACCTTTTAGGGCTTCACTCATTTTTTTTCTATGTTCTTCTGAAAAAGGTGGCATTTTTTTACCAATATGAGAAGATGTGCAACATGAATTACTACAAAATTTAGATTTTTTATTTCTATTTTTATATTCTTTATTACATTGTATACAAATTTTTTTCATATATTAATTAAGTATTTTCCAGTCGGCAGAGGACGAAGTGCCGGTTGATATGTATGCTTTTCCTAATACTGTATTAACGAAAATATCACCCACTTTTACAGGTGTACTCGTAGGAGCTAAAATCCCATCAGTTATTTGCGAATATGAATTTAATAATTGGGGTAAATCGGTTCCAGCCTGGAAAATTGTACCCGCTGGCCAATCTAGTTTGTATGCAGTTACCTCGGTGTCAAAACCACCATCAAACGAAAGCCCTCTTTTTAGTAAGGTAACATCAGTACTCGCTATAGTATTTGGATCTAGCTCCACAATTTCCAGAATACTTCCAGTAGCATTTCTTAAAGCACCAAATGCTCGTGTACCAAAATCACTAGCTGCTAAATCTATAAAAACTCCAAGTGAATTTTTCTTCCAAGATTTTATATTGTTTAATTTTATAGTAGAAGAAGCTGACGTAATACTTTTAGTAATACTTTTAGGCGGTATTGAAATTGGTTTAATAAATGGCATTATATTGTTTTAATTAATTCTTTGAAATATGGACTTTTTAATTCTTGTTTTTTAATACCTAAAAATTCTTTTAGTTGTATTCGGGTGTTGTTTCTTTTCCCGTATATTTTATGAAATTCTATATGAGATTCTTTAGATAAAGTGATACCATTTTCTATCGATGTTCTTAACTCAGGAAAACTTGAAAAATTATTTATATGATGCACCACTAATTCTCCACCCCTCTGACCAGTTTTTTGATCTGTGAAATCATCTCGTTCCATACATGCTTTACGCCATAATTTCATTTCAAAAGAATGTCTTATTATTAAATTTTCAGAAGTTTTCCCATCTTGCCAATTCCAATGTTTATCACCTTTTCTTCCTTCACTCATTTTTAGCCTAGTTTCGATAGATTGTTTTTTGCCTAAATTTGCTTTTCTAAGTTTGTCTTTAATTTCTTGTGATTTTGGTAATTTTGCTAATTGTCTTAATGTTTCTTTATGCTCTTTGGATAATTTAATACCAACTGCATTTTTATTTCCAATTTTTGTTTTACCTATATTTCTACAATGTTCTTCGGAATATTTTCTATCTTTATTCCATCTACCAGTTCCAGCTTTTTTTGCAGAATTACTCATTTTAATTTTAGTTTCTTCTGAATTTT
>JAWXBT010000068.1:0-7456 GCA_034440315.1 bacterium | reverse complement strand
GACTTTTATTGAATCAAAATTACCCTCTTTGTCTTTTTCCATGAATTTTGTTAGATTTTCCGACCTCTTAGCATTTTATATTTCATTTTAGTGCATTGCTTTTATGGGATTGATAAAACACCCATTAGAATTTGAAAAACCAATAGTCGAGTTGGAAGAGCTTTTAGAACGGCTCAAGAACCAGCTTGAGGCTGGAGATTCCTCCTGTAGAGATGAGTTTGCCAAAACCGAACAACGGATCGCAAAGATGCGAACAGAGGTTTATGGAAAACTAAATGCTTACCAACGGGTTCAGCTCTCTCGCCATTTTGATAGACCATGCACTGTTGATTTCATTGAATTAATGATCACAGATTTTATTGAGTTTCATGGAGATCGTCTTTTTAAAGACGATCCTGCAATTGTAGGCGGTACTGGAAGGCTAGGATCAATTTCAATTATGATAATTGGCCAACAGAGAGGGCGAACAACCGCTGAAAGATTAAAGAGAAATTTTGGTATGGCCAATCCTGACGGATATCGTAAAGCCTTACGTTTATTTAGATTAGCAGAAAAGTTTGGACTTCCCGTTATTAATCTGATTGATACCCAAGGGGCATATCCTGGGTTAGAAGCCGAAGAGAGAGGTCAGGCAGAAGCTATCGCAAGAAATTTAGCAGAATTGGCTGAATTAACTGTACCATTAATCAGTGTTGTAATTGGCGAAGGTGGAAGTGGTGGAGCATTAGCTCTCGGTGTTACAGATAGGATTTTAATGCTTGAAAATGCTTGTTATTCAGTTATTACTCCGGAAGGTTGTGCTTCGATACTATGGCACCATGATAGAAACGAAGCACCACTAGAGCAAGCTGCCCATGCCGCTGAAATGCTTCAAATTACTGCACCAGAATTAAAACGTCACGGAGTGATTGATGAAGTTGTTCCAGAGCCTTTAGGTGGTGCGCATAGAAATTATAAAGAAGCAGCGGATTTGCTAAAAGGTGTCCTGCTTCAACATTTGGAAAAACTTTCTAAATTGAGTGTTAAAGATCTTGTGGAAGCACGGTATCAAAAATTTAGAAAGTTAGGCCCTTTTACTGAGAATTAATACTGAGAAAGTTTTGACGGAAAAATTTATGGGAAAAGATACAATTGAAATGAATGGTGTGATTAAGGAATGCTTTCCTAATACAACATTCAGAGTTGAATGTGATAACGGTCATGAAATTTTAGCTTATTTAGCTGGAAAAATGAGACGGTTCTATATTCGTGTTCTTCCAGGAGATAAGGTCACAGTAGAGATTTCACCTTATGATCTTTCAAAGGGTAGAATCGTAAAAAGAGTTACAAACTCAGGCGGACCGGCCCCCGGTGGAAATCCTGATGCTAACAGATCATAGCAATCTTTAAGTAGCCGAACCTTGAGCTATATCTCTCAAGAGTTCGAAGGTATAGATTCCAGTTGCATGACCATCAGCCCAATGTAAATTGATAGCATAGTTTCCAATTGGTTTTATGTTGAGAAGGTTAAGTTCTTCGTCTTTTGTGTGTTCAATTATTTTTAGTGCAGACTTTTTTCCTGATAGTGGTTTTTTATGAGAAGGATCACCTCGTAAGTCCTTGCAGGAAGCACAGGGGCAATTCTTCCGCAGAGCCTCTGAACTTATTTGGTCCAAATGACCATCATTCCAAGTAATAACTATTGAGTTATTACTTTTTCTTTCTATTTTTAATGGAAAAAGCATTTTATTTATTTTTGATCGTTAGATTTTAATGATATAAAGTTTTTCCATTTTGTGGCAAGTAAAAAGGTTATCTATTGATTATGCAGCTTTCAGTGAAAAAAGAAAACATAGATAGTAGAGAAGGTGTTCAGTGTCTTCAGATTATCAGAACCTTAGGTACTGAGAGTATTCATCACGGTAAAGATTTAGCAAGTGGTAAATCTGTTCTTATTAAATCTTTTGAAATTTCACAAATTAAAGATCTCGAAAAATGTTGGCAAAGATTTGAAGAAAATGCCCTAAGATTTGGATCTTTAAAGTTTGGAATATGCGTTCCCCTTTATGGGATTGAAAGAACGGAACATAAATTTTTCGCAATTTACCAAGATATTCCTGGGGATTGGTTGAGTGATCTTGTACTAAAGAGAAATCAAAACATTCTTACAAATCAACTAAAGATTGAATTATTATATTCTTTAGCAAATTCTTTGGACTTGCTTCATGAAAATGAAATTATTTCGGGCTGTTTAGTGCCTTCGAACATTTTAGCCTTAACAAATTTTAAACGTATTTTAATACTTGATCCTGGAATAGGCAGGCTGTCAGGGATGACGATTGGAAGTGCTTCTTCTTTTGTTGCTCCGTATCTTGCACCAGAAGTAATTTTGAATCAGGGAATTACAAAAACTAGTGATATATTCTCTTTGGCTGTCATTGCTTTTGAGATGTTGTCTGGAGCTAGGCCTTTTAAGGGTGAAAATTCCAACACGTTATTTTCCAATATTATTGCTGGTAAAAGGCTTTCCATACTTGATTTTTTGTCTGGTTCAAACTCGGCTCTCGATTCTATCTTTGAAAAAGCTCTTAATAAAAATCCCAGATTGAGATTTGAGAATGCAACTTCTTTTGTTGAATCCTTACAAAATGCCTTATCTGAATGTGGATATTTACAAACAAAACCTGGTGTTATCGATTTTAAAAACAGTAAAGAATTATCTGAACAGGATGGTAAGTCAAATAAGCAATCATTTGATATTGCTAAGAATTAAATTAATAAAAATTCAAATCAAGAAGTCTCTTACAAATTTTTGCTACTGCCTTTATTTTTAATTTCTACAATTCTTGGTGTCTCTTTTTTAATTTGGTCTGTTGGATTTAAAGATACAGAGTTTGAAGTTGATATTAGTGATGAGACAGAAATTTACAGTGCTATTCCAGATCTAGATAAAAATTCGCTTCAATCTTTAGAGGGTTTTTCAAAAACTGATGATACTGCAATAACAACACCTATGGATACTGCAATACAAGAGAGTCTTTCGGTGATCAGGCCTTTACTTAAAAACGAACTCCTACCGACTAATTTAAATTCTTTGTCAGATCAGAACTTGGCTAGTCTTAGCGATAAACAAATCATTACAGTTCTTTCTTCTCCCACTATAAATGAAGTTATCTCTGTTAAAACTTTAAATGAAGGGATTCGTAGAGGGCAAATATCAAATGTCGATTTTATTTTTACTGCTTTTAAGAATCCTTATTTTAAAGTTAAAATTGCTATTCTTAAGGCCATAGAAAACGAGAAGCAGACTTCAAAATTTTCTTTTCAGATACTTTCACTTAGAACCGATGAAGATCCACTAGTAAGAGCTTTTGCTGCCAAGACTTTGATGAAATTGAAAGATCCCAGTTTATTAGTTAAGTTTACAGAATGGCAAGCAGCTGAGAAAAATTCTCAAGTACTTACTATTTTAAACGAAGCAGTTAAAACATTAAAAGAAAATAGTGTTAGATAGGTTTGATTTTATGTATTTATTTTTAAAGATAATGTCTGTTTTTTTGTCTGTTTTTTTAATTAATGGCTGTTCAAAGCAGAATCTTAAAGTTCAACCAACCGTGATATCAGAACAGCCTTTTTATCATGTGATAAAAAATGAAGGCGAAACAATCTCAATTATCGCAAAGTGGTATACTGGAGACATTGAGAATTTTGAAGCAATTCTTAAAACCAATCCTAAATTAGATCCCTTAAAGGTAACAAAAGGAGATTCAATTAAAATTCCCGCTGAACTCTTAATAAAGCGTGAAGAGATGCCGAAATCTTTTGTCGATGAATTATCAAGATCTGCAAATCCAGCAAAGACAATCGAAGATCCCAAGATTGAAAAAAATGTTACCGATTCTACTCCCATAATAAAAGAAGAATCTTCATCTACAGATGAGTTAATTAAATCAAGAGATGATCTCTGGAAGGAGTTAATGGGGGAGTAACTTTTTTACTAGCATAAGGAATTCCTCTGCTTCGTAAAAACCGGTAATTCTTGAATCTTGAATTTCACTGGCATCAGCATTAAGAAACAAAATTGTTGGTAAACCAAGGAGATTGTATTTGTCCTCTAGTGCCGAGGAGAGATCACTAGGAACAGTAAAGTCTATCCTAACTAATGAAATTTGACTTAGTGTTTTGACTACAAGAGGATCTTTAAAAGTTATTTTTTCATATTCCTTACAGGCCTGACACCAGTCAGCATACAGATCGACCATTATAATTGAATTCTTAAGTTTTGCTTCTGCTATTCCGTCCTCAATATTGTTATGCCAGATTAGCTCTGAATTTTTATCAGTAAAATGAATCTCAGAATTTTTTGTTGAGTTCTCATATACAGATGGCAAACTAAATAATGTGAGTGCCAATAAAAGGGAAGAGAAAATTTTAAGTAGTTTATGATTCTCTTTCATAGCTTTAATCCCGACAATAATTGAAACAAATATGGTCAGAATTGAAATTGAAAGCTGATTCCACGATAGTCCCATCGATTTGAGGGCAGGAGTAAGAAAAAACAAAGCTACTAAGAAGATAGCAACTGCCATGAAATATTTTAAAGTGTAGAGCCAATTGCCAGACTTAGGTATTGTTTTAATAAGACCACTAAATGTTCCTAAAAGGATAAATATAAGACCTAGGCCAAGAGCATGTGTGAAAAGCAAAACAGATCCTAAAAATGGACTACCAGAACTTCCAGCTACAATTAAAATTGACGCCAAAATCGGGCCTGTACAGGGTGCCGCGATAATTCCACTTACAAGACCCATCAAATAAGCACCAAAGAAACCTTTGCCACCAATTTTATTAGCTTTAGTTTGAGCTGCTTGACCAAAGTTAAATTTACAAACATCTAGTGAGCTTAGCGCTGCCAAAATTAAGGTAATTCCGATCAATAAACTGATATATGGATTACTTAAAAATCCTCCAAAGAAAGATCCTGTAAGAGACGATATAAGACCTAATGCAGTATACGTTGTGGCAATTCCAAGAACATAAGTGAAAGAAAGTAAGAAGCTTTTAAATTTGCTAGATTGCTCCCGTGCTCCAAAGACGGCTAATGTTATGGGAATTAGCGGGTAAACACATGGGGTAAGGCTGGTCAGAATTCCAGCAACAAAAACAATTCCTAGTTGAGTAAATAGACTTAGATTAATTAGATCTTGGGCAGAAATAGTAGCCATTGCCATGTTTTTTAAGGTTAATATAGTCTGGAACTGATAATATAGTATTTTGAAAATAGAAATCACACAATTGTGGGGATTTGTGTCAAATATGAAGATTCTAAAAGCTGTTTTTCCTGGTTCATTTGATCCTCTAACGAATGGGCACATCGATATTATTAGGCGCGCTTTAGGGATATTTGATATAATCACGGTCGGAGTTCTCTCGAATCCCTCAAAAGCCACTCTCTTCAACCTTAAAGAAAGAGAAGCTCTTATCAAGGAGGAGTTTAAGGACTGTAAGAATAGGGTTTTAGTAGAATCATTTTCCGGATTACTTGTTGATTTTGTAAGAAAATCTGAGGCTCGAGTTATTATTAGAGGCCTTAGAGCAATTAGTGATTATGATTATGAAGCCCAGATGGCTTTGATGAATAAAAACTTAGCTGGCGATGTTGAAACATTTTTTATGATAACCTCAGAGCAAAACTCTTACATCAGTTCTACTTTAGTCAAACATATTGCAAATTTCAAAGGTGATGTATCTAAAATGGTTTCACCACATATAGAAAAGGCAATGAAAAAGAAAAGTAAACGAAAAAAATAAGTTCTTTTTTAAAGGGTCTGAATGAGAATTGTTGTAAACAAAAGAATTCAGTCAGTGAATGAAAGTGCTACTTTAGCAGTAAAAGAAAAGGCAGATCGTCTTAAGGCTTTGGGTCGAAAAATATTCAATTTTGGACCAGGAGAGCCAGACATTGATACTCCCCAACATATTAAAGATGCAGCTATTCGAGCCTTGGAAATGGGAAAGACAAAGTATCTACCTGTTTTAGGTTTGCCTGAACTCAGAGATGCAATTGCAAATAAACTTAAAAGTGAAAATCACCTTAATGCTACTGCGAGTTCGGTTATAGTTTGTAATGGAGGAAAACAGGCAATATTCGAAGCATTAGATGTTATTTTAGAGCCTGGAGATGAAGTGATAATTCCTACTCCATACTGGGTAAGCTATCCTGAGATGGTTCGATTAGCCGGTGGATCCCCTGTGATTTTACCAAGTGATCCAAATGCTGGCTACAAACTTACTCCTGAGGTTTTAACAAAGTATATAACTAAAAAATCAAAAGTAATTATTATTAATACTCCATCGAATCCGACGGGAGCTGCATATTCTCGTAAAGAACTTGAAGCACTTGCTGAATTGATATTGAAATCTGGATTGTATGTAATCTCTGATGAAGTTTACGAAAAAATTATTTATGATAACTTTCAGCACACTTCGATTGCGGCTCTTTCTCCTGAGATGGAAAGTAGAACAATAACAATTAATGCATTTTCTAAAACATATTCTATGACTGGTTGGAGAGCAGGATATGCATATGCACCAAAAGAGATAATTGCTGCGATGGGAAGGCATCAAAGCCAAACTACTTCTAATGTTTGTTCCATTACTCAATATGCCGCACTTTCAGCTTTGAGTGGGGATCATACTTTTCTTGAGAAACTTCTTGTTAATTATAAGCATAGAAGAGATCTTGCTAGTCAGATTGTAAAATCTTGTCCTGGACTAACTCTTCCTTTTTTACCTGATGGTGCTTTTTTCTTATTTATTCGAATTGAAAGCCTGATCGGTCGAAAATGGCAAAATCGAATAATTAACGGCTCAAGAGATTTGAGTGAGTTTCTCCTTGATGAAGCAGGTGTGGCATTAGTACCTGGTTTAGAATTTGGAGATGATTCAGCTTTTAGAATTAGCTACGCCATGGCCGAGGATCAATTAGTAGCTGGGCTTATGGCAATGAAAGAATCTCTAAACAAACTTTCTTAATTATCTGTGTATTTCTATACCCAGACTTCATTCTTTCCTTGAGTTCTTATGGCACCGGCAGTTCTTAACTCATCAAGCTTTGTAAGAATTCTTTTTTGAGCATCTTCAACTTCAGCTTTCTTGACGGGAGGAAGAGACTCAAAATCAGATTGAAGCATGTTCCGCTTTCGTTCTGACATATTCTCAAGAATAACTTTTTGAGTGGTGTTTGATGTAAGCTTGAAAGATAAAACTAAATCAGAGTGATCCACTTCTTTAATTAAGGTTTGAATACCTTGGGGAGTAAGTTCTGATATATCATCAAAATTAAAAAGACTGGCAACGATTTTTCTGGCAAGAGTAGGGGCTTTTGCTACGATAGCCTGGACTAATCTCTCTTTGTGAGAGAATCTAAGTGTTTTTAAAATTTGAGCAGCTATTCTAGGACCATCTACTTTTTCTT
>JAWXBT010000067.1:0-7591 GCA_034440315.1 bacterium | reverse complement strand
TTGCTACTCAGCATGAGGAAGAACATCAATAGATTTAAATAATTAAGGGTAATTAAATTAATAAGTATACTTCACTTCTTGGGCTTGTTGCCTTTTCCGTTCTTTGCGGTTTCGATGTTGCGTTTGCTCAAGAACATGCAGCAGCTGGATCGTGGGATTCCTCTGTAGCAATTGGTGCGGGTCTTGCCATTGGCTTAGGAGCCTTTGGTGCAGCTACCGGTCAAGGTAAGGTTGTTAGCACAGCTCTTGATTCAATTGGTCGCAATCCATCTGCCGCTGGAAAGTTAAACACTCCGATGATTCTCGGACTTGTGTTCATTGAGGCTCTTGGAATTCTAGCTTTCGTTATCGCTTTCTTCTTACAAGGAAAGGTCGGATAATAAATGGGGACGGAGCCCAATTAATTATTTAATTGGGCTCCGTCCCTATTTAATGACTCTCTTCAATCCATCTCTCAGCATCAATCGCCGCCATACATCCACTTCCAGCAGCCGTTACAGCTTGGCGATAAATGTGATCTTGCACGTCGCCACATGCAAAAACACCAGCAACTTTAGTATATGAGGAATTAGGTTTTGTAATTAGGTACCCATTTGGATCCATTTCAAGTTGGCCCTTAAAAATTTCACTGTTTGGGGTATGTCCAATTCCAAGAAAGACGGCATCACATTTAAAAATTTCATCTTTGTTGGTTTTTACATCTTTAAGAGAGATTCCAGTAATTCCGCCTTGTTTAGTGCCTAGGATTTCAAGTGGAGCTTTGCTTAACATTAGCTCTATTTTTGGATTTGCGCGTACGCGATCTTGCATGATCTTAGATGCTCGCAACTCATCTCTTCGATGAATCATATAAACTTTACGTCCAAAACGCGTTAGGAAAGAAGCTTCTTCACATGCCGAGTCACCACCACCGATTACCACGATATCTTTGTTTTTGAAAAATGCACCATCGCATGTGGCACAGGTTGAAACTCCGTAGCCCATTAATTCTTTCTCCCCAGGAATTCCCAAAAGCTTAGCCGAAGCTCCAGTTGCTATAATAAGCACATCACAAGTGTAACTTGCTGATTGACCAGTTAGGGTAAATGGTCTTTTTGATAAATCCGCAACTTTTATGACATCGGCTTTAACTTCTGTACCAAATCTTATTGCTTGTTTCTCCATAGTTGTCATTAAATCTGGGCCCATAACTCCGAGCTCGAAGCCAGGATAGTTTTCAACTTCTGTAGTTGTGGTAAGTTGGCCACCCGGAAGGGGTCCATGTATTAGAACAGGAGCCAAGCTACCTCTAGCTGCGTATATAGCAGCAGTAAGACCTGCGGGACCTGAGCCTAATATGATTACTTTATGGTGTGTCGAAGATGCCATGTTGAGTTTCTCTATGTAATTGAAATGATATAAAAGAAATAAATTACCAATGAATATAGTTATCCCAATAAGTAATTTCCGAATACTTTTCTGATGAAAACCTTCGATTTACTTAAAACATTTAGTTGGGATAACTATTTATCATCCCTCTGGGAGAACGTAAGTCCAAAAAATATTTTCTTTCGAAAGATTCTTTTTGGCCTTACTATAATAGTAATAGGCAGGTCGTTATGGGAAGCACCAATATAAAAAAAGTTCTAATAGCCAATAGAGGCGAAATAGCCCTTAGAGTTCAAAGGGCTGCTAAAAAGCTCGGTATTAAATCAGTGTGCATAGCTTCAGATGCAGATAAAAACTCAATGTTTGCTCGAAATGCTGAGGAACTAAAACTTATCGGTGGCCTTACGCCTCAAGACTCTTATCTTAATTTTGAGAAAGTTATTCAAGCCGCCAAAGAAACTGGCTGTGATGCTGTTCATCCCGGATATGGCTTCTTGTCAGAAAATGCAGATTTTGCAGCTCGGGTTGTAAAAGAAGGCATGATTTTTATTGGACCAACTGCTGAGGCGATCAGAACTTTGGGAAGCAAAACTGGAGCTAGAGCCGCTGTAACAAAGCGCAATGTTCCAACTACTCCTGGCAGTAAGGGCGGATTGGCTGATGCCGAGCTTATTAAGGAAGCCGAGAGAATTCAGTTTCCAGTAATAATAAAAGCCGTAGCCGGTGGTGGTGGTCGCGGCATGAGAGTTGTTAATTCAACCTTAGAAATGAAAGAGATTTTGCCACGCGCCCGAGCCGAAGCTAAAAAAAACTTTTCAAGCGACGATGTTTATATTGAAAAATATATTATTCAGCCGCGTCATGTTGAGGTGCAAATCTTTGGAGATTCTCATGGAAATGTAGTGCATTTTGGGACAAGAGATTGTTCGACCCAAAGACGGCACCAAAAGTTAATTGAAGAAGCCCCAGCTCCATATTTAAGTGATAAGCTACGATCCGAGATTCATGCGGCGGCCGTTAGCTCAGCTCAAAGTGTAGGTTATTCAAACGCAGGCACCGCTGAGTTTTTAGTCTCGGGTGATAGTTTTTATTTCTTAGAAATGAACACGCGCATTCAAGTTGAGCATCCAGTTAGCGAGGAAATAACAGGGACCGACTTGGTGGCCCTTCAGTTTGAAGTTGCAATGGGCGGAAATGTTCCGCGCCAAGAAGATATAAGGTTTTGTGGCCATGCAATTGAGTTTAGAATTTATGCTGAAGATCCCGAAAATAACTTTGCACCTTCAATCGGCAAGGTATCTACTATTAAAAGATTTTCGGAAAGTTTTGTTAGAGAAGATTACGGATTTGAATCAGGTGATGAAGTTACTCCTTATTATGATGCCATGCTTAGTAAGCTAATTATTAAAGGCGCAACAAGGGAGGAAGCGATTTTGAACTCCATAAGAGCTTTTAAGGTTTATAAAGTCGAGGGCCTTAAGACCACGATTCCTTTTCATAAGTGGCTTTTGTTAAATAAAACATTTCAAGAATCTTGTATTGATATTGGCTATATTGAGAGGGAATTCAAAGATGCCAAAAAGCTTTTAAGTGAAGTTGCCGCAAGAGAGATCGTAGATCCCCTATTTCGAACTGGCCCCGAAGGTTTGGAGATCTTGGAGTTTTATAAGTACCGCTCACAAAAGTTTGAAGCAGAATATGTTTTAGAGGTTTTACATAGAAATGATGGTGTTTTTGTTGTGACCCCTACTGATGGATCTGGAAAACGAGCAAAGAATAAAAATTGTCGAGCATCAAATGGGCTAAAGACTGCCTTGAGAACCGTAATGACAGACGTGCTTGAGAATGTGCCGCCAGGACAGGTTTATTGAGAAAGCATCCGTTGTTTTTTCTGTTTGTGCTTGCTGAGCTAGCACTGCCTCAAATCAAATTTTAGATCTGTGGAATAAGACACTCTATTGGCGGAGAGAAGGGGATTTGAACCCCTGGTAAGCTTTCGCCCACACACGCTTTCCAAGCGTGCGCCTTAAACCACTCGGCCATCTCTCCGCATTGAGTGCAGGTTATAGCAGATGATTAAACAAGAAGAAATTGTTGTAAAATCACTTAATGGGCCTGTTGCGAAACTCTCTCCTACTGCAAAAAGAGATCTTTAGCCTGCGACTTCGTCAGTCATAGAGAGAAAATCCTCAACATATCCCAGTGGATATGCTTGCGGTTTTCTCTCTCGATTTCCTCGTCTCGGCTCAAATCTCTCTTTTCTCGTAACGGAGGTAGTTTCGCAATGGGCCCTTAATTTGAAGGGATTTTTCATTCTATTTTAAATCTTGCTACTGCAAGACTCGCCATTTTGATGACGTATTTAAAATTGCCCTCATGTGAATTTGCGTATTCTTTAAAAAGTTGTAAGGCTTCCTCTGCATTTTGCAAAGTAATTTTATGAAAGTCAGTCTGCAAAAAATCCGATCTTAGATCACCTAGAGTTTCAAAAACTCTTTTTTGAGCTTTTTCTAATAAAGGAAAGGCTTCACAAGCAAGGGCTTTTTCGAGAATTGATCCGAGTGCTTTAGGATCCGTTTTTTGAATATCTAATAATTGAAAAGCAAGCAATTCAGGGACGCACTTGTTTTCACTAGTATCTTTGTAACTAACAGTAATTATAACGGGCGGGCTGTTCAAATAAAAATCATTAGGCAGAGATCCTTTTAATGGCACATCAATGGGTGGACCACAAAGTGCCTGGCTTATTTTTCGAAAAGCAGTAATTCCCAACTCCCTCAGTTTTGAAGGAGGCTCCAGCTCTTTCGAGTTTTTATAAAAATCATTGAGACAGATTGAGCACGTATTAATGAAATCTAGTTTTGTTTCGGAACTAGATTTAGGTAAAACTGGAGATTTCAGTTCTTTGTCAAAAAAAGTTAGAGCGGTTACAGCAATACCATCAGTACTTCTAAGTGCGGCTTTGGGATTAGATCTTTTTAATAACTCATCTAATCTATTAGCCGACGAACCAGAAGTCTCAAGAGTTGCTGTTTCAAAATTTAAAATACCGATATTCGAAAGGGTAACTTCCGAAGTTTTGTTATGTCGGTCTGTCTGAGTCACAGAGTCATCCTAAAGTAATTGTTTCTAGACAATCTTAGTCAGTAACCACTACCGTAGCTCTGATTAAAGGATGTGCCATGAAAGAAAATTTATATCGATTAATGCCAGTATAGCCAGCACTTTCTTGTCCACAGTTTTTGTGGTCATAGTTCAGCATATAAAGCCAATTCCAAGGTGACCAAATAGTATTCTTTTTAGAGGTACCAATTACCCAACCTTTCTCTCCAATCCCTCTGGTATGTCCGAAAAGGCCAGGACTATTATTTGAAGATCGATCCGGATTCTCAATGTAAATAAGAGCCTCGTCATTTTTTACTTGATCATTTTGGTTTGTTTCATGTTGTAAGTTTGCTCGAATTTTACAACCATTTTCATCGCCACATTCATCTTCAAGAAAAACAGTAACGCACGTCCATGAAGTTGTGTTTGGATTATAGACCTCGAATTCCGTTTGACTGTTTCCAGATCCTTGTCCGTTACCCGGAGGTCCTTGTGGTCCGGCAGGTCCTTGAGGTCCAGCTGGACCTTGTGGCCCAGGAGCCCCATTTCCGTTGGAAGATCCAGCAGGACCCTGTGGTCCTTGAAGACCAGTTGGGCCCTGAGCTCCCTGTGCTCCAGTGTCGCCCTTTGGTCCCGGTACGCCTTGAGCATTTATAATCAAAGTTCCCAAAGTATCTTGTTGGTTTGCAAGGGTGCTAATCTGACCTTGAGCAAAAGAAGCAACTTGAAGTGCATCATTAGCCTTTTGAAGTGCCTTGTCTGAATTTTTAATGGCCTTTTTTAATAGTTTTGTTGTACTTGAGCTAAGTGCCGAAGTTGAAGGTGGTTTAGCGAGGGCAGAATCAGTGATTATAAAAGAAAATAAAAAAACTGATACGATAGAAGCAATATGTTTCATATTAGATCCCGAATATGGAAGAAAGCGAATAAAATACCTTCCAATTAAGTCTTAGGGTATATCAAAGGTGGCAGTACTAATCAAATTTATTTTATTGTTTGGAATTTGGAGAAGGTGGTAAAATCAACGTGTTAGGAAGTTTTTAATGATGGAAAAACAATGATTAAGATCATGTCTCTTCACTGTCAGTAAGAATATAGACGAGTTCACCACCCGCGTTTTTTAATAACAATGATGACTGCCTCATTTTAAAAGTATTCGGAAATTACCTATTGGAATAATACTTATTGAGACAACTCGAGATCTCATCCATATCCGCCGAAGCCCTGAGCTTGTCGAAGGGAGCTTGTCGAAGGGGGAAGGCGAATTCTATTCGGTAAGGACTTTTGAAATTCACTATAAATGGCACACTTTCCGACAGGACCCGTAAAATCACGCACGTTAACTCAATTGGGGCGCAGCTACTCTAGATGTCTCCGAGCAAATGACTCGAGCAAATGACTCGAGCAAATGACTCGAGCAAATGACTCGAGCAATGACTTGAGCACGGTAGCAATAATGATGTACTGTTGTCAGTTGATGACAGTGCAGAATGTTGGAATTTTGGGAGGTGGGCAGTTAGCTCGTATGCTGGTAGAGGCGGCTATTCGTCTAGGCATCACACCTATTCCCTTTTGCAAAAACTCCCATGAGCCTGCAGCGCTTATTTCTCCCACATATCAGATTGGCAGTGAAGATGACATTCAAGCCTTGAGTAATTTTCTTGCAAGGATCGATCTCCTGATCTTTGAAAATGAATTTTCACGATTTGATTGTGTGGCAAAAGCCTTAAGTGGCCGCAACCTTGCATGTCAACCGAGCCTTTCCACCATGATCGAGCTTTCTGATAAGAGTAAACAAAAGGAGCAGCTTCAAAATCTGGGTATTCCAACCGCTGAATTTTTCACGTTACAGAAAGGAGCAGAGCTAGATGCCTGGATTGAGCAATCTCTTAAAGCCTTCCCAGCCGGAGCTGTCTTTAAATGGGGCGAGCGTGGCTATGATGGAAAGGGTATTTTAGTAACCGATCAATCCACCGATCGCGGAGCAATTCGAGAATTTGCGAATCAAGCACTCTCTCGTGGCTACGCAGTCTATACTGAGAAACGAATTGATTTCATTCAGGAGCTTGCCATTATAGGATGTCGTTCAATCTGCGGAGAATACATATCCTATCCACTGGTGTGCTGCGAACAAAAAAATGGGATCTGTTCGCTTGTTACAGGACCTGCAGTAGCGCTCGGAGTTTCCGAGAGTCAGGCTCAACAGGCAAGAGAAATTGCTGAGCTGATTGCTCACAAACTCAATCTGTATGGATGTTTTGGAATTGAGTTTTTTCAAGATCGCAACGGTGCCCTGCTTGTAAATGAAATAGCACCCAGAGTTCACAACTCTGGGCACTACACTCAGGACGCCTGTGTAACGAGTCAGTTCGAAAATCACTTGCGTGCCACACTCGGAATGCCACTTGGCTCGATTGCCCATTCCCCGGCCTTTGCAATGTATAATCTTCTCGGCCCTGAGGATCTGCGCGCAGATGTTACAGCGATCGACTTGCCAATTCCCTCGGGCGAGATGAAGTTGCACTGGTACGGGAAAAGCTCAATCTCCCCTAGACGCAAGGTTGGACATTTAAATTGTGTGGTTGACAATGTCGCACAGTTGCCAGCACTATGCGACGAATTCAAGAAGTGCGAATCTGAATGGATCGAGAGGCTACGGAGAACATATGCCAAGTAAAAAGCAGACATCAAAAAGTAAAATAAGTAGGCCGATGCCAAGAGTTGCGATCGTTATGGGCAGCAATTCCGATTTTGATGTGATGAAAGAAGCCGCTGTTGCACTAAAGAGCTTTGCGATTCCGTACGAGATTGGAGTCGTCTCAGCCCATCGAACCCCACATGAAATGGTAAATTTTGCTGAACAGGCCCGCGAGCGCGGCATCTCGGTGATAATTGCTGGCGCCGGTGGAGCCGCACATCTTCCAGGTATGATAGCCTCAATCTCGGAATTACCCGTAATCGGAGTGCCGGTGCCTACGACCCATCTTCTTGGACAGGACTCTCTTCTCTCAATTGTTCAGATGCCTCGTGGAGTACCAGTCGCAACCGTCGCAATTGGTAATGCCTGGAACGCCGGAGTACTTGCTGCTCAGATCTTGGGCGCTGGCGGTTTACATGC
>JAWXBT010000066.1:0-2782 GCA_034440315.1 bacterium | reverse complement strand
TGGAAACAAGTCCACCTTAGTCATTTTGCTTTCAGAAGTCAATGTGCTTACCATATTGCCGAAGATTTAGGTCCCTAGTTGGATAGTGGTAGCAAGATGGATTGAACCTACATAGCTAACAAGCCAAAAAATCAATAAAAATAACAGGTCAAAGACAACACATTTAATGTGTAGCCTATTGATTTGTAATCAATTAAATGAAAACAGACTACCTTCGAGAAAACATCTCGTCAGGCAATTCCGTAGAAGAATAAAATGCAAGCAGTGCCCTATCCGACATCGGTCCAATCCCATCCAGCATTGGGATCAGAACCTTCACTTGTGACTTTACCTTGATTACCTTGAGAATTGTTAATCTGGTCAATTGGTGTATTGAATACCAGAACGTTTAAGAAGATTGCAATTAGGGCTGTCATTATTGTAAAGTTTTGTGACCGCCGCAATGTTAACAAAATTCGACAACATTCAGAAAAAAAACCATGCATTAATTTTTTAAAAAATACTAAAAACAATGAATGATTTAGGAAAATTAATAAACTCACTGACTGACACAGAAGTAGATATGCTAAGAAATAAATATACTAATAATAACAGTAATAAAAATTCCTTAAAATTAAAATTATTAAATTTAATAAAGGACAATAATATAATGGAAGATAAAATTCTAAGTCGTCATATTTACAATGTCGTAGTCACCCCTGCACTCAAACAGTTGAAATACAGATTATATGACGACATTATAACTATTTTAGCATTTGTAGGTGGGAAAGCAACTTTCAAAAGCAATTTGTTCCTGGCAAAAAACAAGGTTAGAAAGTATGTAATAAATTCGGAAATATTATTAGCAAGAGGCTTCGATGATTTGGCCATTTTACTCCTTAAGAAAGCATTGAAAAACGCTAAAAAATATGAATTAACATCTGATTTATTGACAATTTATGATCTACTTCAAAGACATGAGGGTCAAAAGAAGGGATTATCTACCTACAAAAAATATGGCATATTAAAAGGGCAAGAGTTCAGAATACTTGAAAGCAAATCCGATGCACATGCGATATTTTATGAAGTGATGCTCCACGAAATGTTTCAAAAGAACAGCCGAGATACATACATTGAATCCCTAGAAATTGCCTTGGAAAAGCTTGAACAACACTCTGTTTTAACCAATTCGTTTGAAATAAAGGCTCTAAAGTTGAGAGCAGGCACTTACTATGGACATCTTAGTGAAAAGTACAATATAGCACTGAGTAATGCAAAAGAATATTTAAAACTTACTTACGACAATCAGATCGTTAGTTCATTATCAAATCAGGCAGGGGCTCATATGCAGTTAGGGATGATACATTTATATCTAGATAGTTTCCCACAAAGTATTGAACATGCTAGACTTGCATCTGAGTTGTTTCCTAAAAATTCGATTAATCAATTAAGAGCTGCAGAAATAACTTTTGTCTCTTGTTTATTAACAGGCAACATAGATAAACTATTATTAATCATAAATGAAGTTAAGGTTCATCCCGGCTATAAGTCTTCCAACATGATTGGTGAAATATGGAGACTTAGAGAAATAGTCTCGAAATTCCTGCAGGGTAGATATGAAGATAGCTTAAAAATGTTGAGAACACATCAAAACGAACTCGAAACTGAATCTGGGTGGGCAATTGGTTACCGAATAATTGAAATAATTACAGTATTGGAATTAAAATTATACGACTGGTTTGAACCTAGATTGAAATCGCTTAAGCATATAGGTAAATCAAGAGGAACTGATTTTAGACTCGCAACTATTATCAGGATACTATCAACTCTTGAAAAATATAATTACAACTATAATAATTTGTTAAATAAAGATTTTGAGTTGATTGAGCAGCTAGAAAATAAATTTGGAAAAAATAAATGGGATCCGTTTGGTTATGAAGTTGTTCCTTTTCATAAATGGATTCGATCAAAGGAGAAATCCGCTGTTAATTGAAACCGATTGGAAGCATTTTTCAATTTTAATTGTGCTGGTCGCCTTTTAAATTGACCAATTGCCTTTCTAAATAGCTGGATAAAGTTGTCTTAAATTGAAAATGTGATAAGAGTCTTAGATTCCTAGTCTATAATTGTGAAGTAATTTGCTTAATGATGGATACTATTCTATACGAAGTCTGTGCACGATTAGGAGATAAGGAAAGGGAAATTTTGGCTCTGGTATTTAAGCATGAGCGTAGCGAACAATCAAAAGTTTGTAGGCTCTACAATTTGGCTTGTGAAGGTAAGTATACTACCGATATTCAACTAAGCACACATTTATATGGAGGTAGCAAAGTTGAAAGTAAATATAGTCATCTGAAAACGGAGTTGTTATTTGAAATTCTGCGGGTTCTTATCTTTTCTGTAACTCATCAATCCATGAAAAAAACAGGAAATTTGTATAATAGAATTCATTTTAGTGTCTATCACTTAGCCACTGAAGTTTTATTTTTTAGAAAGGAAATTAAGATATCTTATGAAATATTTGATTTACTTCAAAAGAAAGCAATTCGAGAGGGTTTAAGTGAAGAGTACGAGTATCTGTTAGGCATAAAGAGTAATTTATTTAGTAATTCAATTGATAGCGTATCTAAGAATGCTCTATTTCAAAACTTGGAGAGTTTAGCAAGACAGAAATTTGACAGATCATATGCATTGACCAAACTGAAGGAACTAACCGATCTAATTGAGAGAGGACTCTTTTTCAGCATCGAGCTGTCGCAGTTAAAAGAGTATGATTTTGATACTTCAGAGGACAGTTTAATTG
>JAWXBT010000065.1:0-8499 GCA_034440315.1 bacterium | reverse complement strand
TCTTAAATATGCAGGAGTGGATTCTTTCATTGAAGATAGTCTTAGTTTTATTACAATTAGAGAGCTTGGTTAAAGAAGTGTTGATTTCTTCAGATTTTATTTTAGATCGCATAGCTCCGATCTTATTTGTAGTTTTACTAACTAATTCGAATGTTGAGAGACCTGCTACTGTAATTAAGGTGATAGAAATTAGAAGTTCAATCAACATATAACCTTTACTCGAGCTCTAAGCGAAATAGTGATCTTGCATGATAAATTTTCAGTTTTAAGTTTAATTGTTTTCGGAGTTACAACTCCTGAGCTATAAAATTCAATTATTTGTATTGGGGTATTTAAATCTAAAGATACACCTTCCTTAAATTTATAAGTCAATTTTAATTTTTTATTGTTTGAATTTCTGATTTGGAATTTGTCGTTAAAAAGTTCGAATGAATACTCACGGTTCTCACGAGTAGAAAGGATTGAGGTATTTTCAAGAGCAACTTTAATTAAGTGTGCTTCTTTTTTAATCAAATTAGTATCTTTAAGTCTGGCTAACGAAGGAACTGAAATTGCCAGAAACAAGCTTGAGAATACAAGTGCAATAGAAATCTCTAAAAGAGAAAATCCTCGATTTTTATTAATTGATAATATTTTCATGGCCTTTATTTAATCGGCCACAATTTTGAATAGTTTCTTGCGAATTAAACTATTTTGCTAATGATTTGTTTTATTTGTTCTGGTTCAAGATTTACTGAATTATCCGAATTTTCATTGTTCATAGTGAGATACTTTTGTACTAACTCAGCGGAAAGTTTGGAAATTGATTCTGTTGTACTCTCAGGATCAGCGTTATTTTGTTCCGGATTTTCTTTATCAATAATCTCAGTCACAATTTTTTGAGAATCTGAATAACTTGAGGAAGCCCCGTTGTTGGCAATTCCAGAAGAAAAAGTAGCAGTATCAATGTTATTTGTGGCGGTGCGTCGAGTTCTAGTTGTAGAAACATTAAAATTATAATTCTGTGAAATGTATTCAATATTTGACAGCGAAACTACTTTATTTGAGTTATTAGCTGAATCTGAAATAAGAAAAGTTCCCCCAGAAAGTGCATTTACACCATTATAGGTTGCATTTTGAGAGATGCGAGTAATCTCGCTTTGTAAGTCAGTTAAATCTGTATTGATTCGACTCTTTGATTCGTCATTAGCTGTTCCTGAACGAGCAATTAAATCTGATTGTTTTTCTCTTAATGCTGATATTGAGTTTACAGCTTCACTTGCAACTTCTGCTAACCTACTAATAGAGAGAGCGTCTCTTCTATTTGTAGCTCGACTCTCCTTCTTTAATTCAGGTAGTGATAAATTCTTATCATTATTCTCTTTGAACTGAGATGTATTTAAATTTATTTTTAGTGCAACCGGCAGTAGAGCCATAATATTTAACCGAGCAAGTCGAGAATTCTACCTTTACTTTGGTTGTTTTGTGCAGCAAGAGCTGTTGAAGATTTCTGTCTTATATCAGCGGCGACTCTCTCTGCTGCTACGGATGCTATGTCTGCATCTCGAATTCGAGACTCTGCATTTTGTAAACTTAAAATTCTTGTCTCTGCTGCATTCTTTTCACTTTCTAATCTACTTTCGCTGGCACCGAGATCGGCTCTAGATTGAGTACTAGTATTTATATTACTTTTTATTTGATCAATTGCAGCTCGAGCTCCAGCTTGCGTTGAAATATCCGATCCACCGGAAGAAGGGATTGAAGAAAAATCTACAGAAATTGGATCTCCACTTCCTGTGGCAATTGATACACTTGAATCAGTAAGAAGTTTTTGGCCGTTGAACTCCGTACTTTGTGCGATTCTATCTCTCTCTTGAGACAGAGCTTGGAATTCCTGGTTTAGGGACGCACGTTGGGAATCCGAATATGTTCCATTAGCTGCTTGTGTAGCTAATTCTGCTTGTCTTTGATCTATATTACCAATTTGCTCAAGTGCACCGTCAGCAATTGAGATAGCTGAGGTTCCGTAGTCAATATTTTTGCTTCCTTGAGATAGAATAACTGTAGCAACTTTGATCTTTTCTGCCACTGCTAACCCAGCTGGATCGTCCGCGGCTTTGTTTATTCTTAACCCAGAAGCTAATTTATCAAATGTCTTTTTTAAATCGTCACCACTCTTATTTATGTTTCTAATAAGAATTTTATCTACGTTCATTCTTAACCTTTATACAACTTGAGGTTATGCTTTATGACAAACACCAATCGTAGATAAGATATCGACTTGCAAAGAGCTTTATTTAGAAATCCAGGCTAAATGAAATTGAAAAACATATTTAGATAGGAATATTTCTTAGAAAAAGGACCTAGGCCACTGACATTAGGTCTTGAATATCTACAAGTCCTATTGGACGATTATTAGTATCGACAACAATAACTTGGTCAATTCTATGTTGAGTCATGATATGAAGAGCTTCTTCAACTAGTTGATCTGGCGAGCAGACTTTTGGGTTTTTCCCCATGAATTTATTTATTGGTTCATTTAAAAAATTATTACTTTGCTCAAGGCATCTTCTTAAATCTCCATCAGTGAAGACCCCTGTGAGTTTGCCAGTTTTATTAACGAGAGATGCAGCTCCCGGTCGACCCTTTGTTACTGTAATAAGATGAATAACTTCTTTCGATAAGGCATCCTCTGAGATGATGGCGTTCTCTTCTCCGTGACGCATAACTTCTTTGATGAGCATTAATTTCCTACCAAGTTGTCCACCAGGATGAAAGAAAGAAAACTCTTCTTTAGTAAAACCACGCTGATTAATAACTGTCATGGCTATAGCGTCACCCAAAGCTAACATTGTGGTGGTGCTTGTAGTTGGTGCTAATGCAAGAGGACCAACTTCTGGAATGTTACCAATGCAAATTACGATATCGCTATGCTGAGCTAAGCTAGAATTTTTTGTGGCAGTAATGCTGATTACGGGACATCCGACTCTTTTTATAGCAGGCAATATTTTTAAAATTTCGGCAGTTTCACCTGAATTAGAAAGGATTAAAGCCAAATCATCTTTTGTATATCTACCAAGATCTCCGTGTACAGCTTCAGCTGGATGAAGAAAAAAGGAGGGCGTACCGGTGCTGGCTAAGGTGGCGGAGATCTTCATGCCTATGAATCCAGCCTTGCCAATACCAGAGACAATAACTCTGCCACCACGTGGGATTGCTAAGATCTGTTTTATTGCCGATTCAAATGAGGAATCGATAAGCGGGATGACAGAATTTATAGCTTCTGCCTCAAGTCCGACTATTGACCTTCCGTAAGAGATTATGTTGTCGGCCTTTTGATCCATAAATAATATCGAGTGCTTTTTGCCAAGTCGTAGTTTAACAGAGGGAGATAAGTCAATCAAACTCCTGGAATATCAAGGAGTAAGAGGGTTTGGTGCAGATCACAAGTGCTCTGAGCACTTGTGGTGGGTTTATGGTGCAGATCACAGGTTCTCAGAGCACTTGTGGTGGGAGCACTTGTGGTGGGTTTATGGTGCAGATCACAGGTTCTCAGAGCACTTGTGGTGGGGAATCTCTTCATGAGTCAGCGATCTGCTCGTAACGGTTACTTTCATTAAAATGTTATTATTGGTTTCACTCTAAGGCGATGAGAGAATTTCAAATTATTGAGGAGCGGAAATAATAGAGAGACCAATCATAGTTGTTAAAATAAGAACAGTAATGAAACTTATATAAAAAAAGAATTTATCATTACGTCTTAAATACCCAATTCTTGCACCGAATAAAGCAAAAAGAGGGGCAGAAATATATGAAGCAGTAAAATTAGAGGAAGCTGGGTTCATAAAATGGAATGTTACAGGGATTGAAATTAGAAATCCCGCAAGTGCACCAAAAATAATAGATATAGTTGCATAGAAGTTTTTTTGAGATTGTATATTTTCATTCATAAAGCTTCTTAGACTAAGGAGGCAACCCAGGGCACACCAATAAACATGCCGATCATACCACCGAGATTAGTAAAGGCAATTGTTAGTAGTATTCTGGTGACGCGATTGCTCCAAATTCCTTTTATTGTCGTAATGTCATTAGCAATATTCTCTAGATCATGAACTTGAGGTTTTCTGACCATGGCTTCCACAAGTCCTGCAACCCATCCGGCAGCTATAAAAGGATGAATTGTTGTAATCGGTGCAGACAGTGCGGCTGATAAAACTGTGATTGGGTGTGAAAAGGAAATAATTGCTCCAACTCCAGCAGAAATTCCAGTTACTAATATCCAAATTTTTACCATCTCTATGCTGGTGTTTGAGCCACCCACAAAGAAACCATAAATTATCATTCCAACAAGTAGAGCCGGAATGCCCCAGGCCATCACCCGTGTCCAGATTGATCTAGGGGGTTCTATTTCTAGTTGAGCAAGATCGGTTTTTATCTGAAGATTTCTTTCTATGCCTGGAACGTGACCTGCTCCAACAACTGCAACAATTTTTTTGCCTGGAGATGATTTTATTTTTTCTGCTAAGTATTGATCTCTCTCACTGATTAGTGCGGTAGTAATTCCAGGAAGATTATTTCCTAGTTCAGACATCATGCTTTCGAGAACATCGCAGGATTTAAGACGTTCGATCTCTTCTTGACTTATCTCATCAGAGGAAAAAATACTTGCTAACAATGTAGTAGCTAATTTCATCGAGGACCAAAGTCCTAGCCCAGACCAAGCTCTGCGTAATGTGATCCTTATTTCACGATCGGCCAAAACTAAGGCTGCACCATTTTTTTCTGCAATCTCAATAGCTTTCATCATTTCTGAGCCAGGCCTGACTTCTAGTTTTTCACCGATTTTTTTCTGAAAGGCTGCCAAAATTAACTGAGCCATAAGTAAGTAAACTTTGCCTTGCTTTATGACTGAGATAATATCAGTTTTTTTCCATTTCTCTGGATCTTTCATTGAGTCAAAGCGAGACTGGCAAAGCTCTACAGCAACTGAATCTGGTTTAACTTCCTCTATGACTTTTTCTACCAGCTCTACGCTGGCTTTACTGATGTGAGCTGTACCTACTAGATAGATGGTTTTGTTTTCAAGAGTAAGAATTTTTACGTTTTTGTTATCTAAGGAGCTATCCATAAAGTAGGAACACTTTATAGACGCTGGAGCAGTAACACAAGATTGTAAGAGTTTTAACTTAACTTGGCGAATTTTAACCTGAGAGAATTAGCAATCACAATCACATCGCTAAATGCCATAGTAAAAGCTCCAAGCATCGGGTTTAAAAATCCCATGGCTGCAATCGGTACAGCAATTACATTATAACCAAGAGCCCAGAAAAGATTCTGTTTAATAGTTTTAAAAGTCTGATCGGCGAGTTTAAATGATGAGATTAAAGAAGAGAGATTGTTGTTTAGAAGGATAATTTCAGCTGATTGAATTGCAGATTCAGAAGAGGTTCCAAAAGAGATTCCCACAGTAGCCTCGGCCAGAGCAGGAGCATCATTAATACCGTCACCTACATATGCAAGAGTGGAAGTTCGATTGATTTCTCTGATTATTTCAAGTTTTTGAGCAGGAGTTTTCTCAGAAAATACAGTTTTAATATTTAGAGCTTTTCCTACTAAATCACATTTATTTTTGCGATCACCACTTAGAAGAACAGTTTCAATTCCCCGCTGACTTAAATAATTAAAAACTTCTAAGGCATCACTTCTGATCTCATCTTCAAGTTCTATTGCAGCAACATCGTGGCCATTTTTGGAAAGAAAAATATTAGCTTTAATATCCATAGGTGAATTCTTTTCGGCTTTTCCTCCCAGATGGTAAGTATTTCCTTCAAAATCTGAACCAGTCATTCCAATACCTTTTGTTTCCTCGATCTTCTTTAACTTAAAGGGAGTTGTTCCTTTGAGTTCAGCCAGTAAAGATTGAGCAATTGGGTGAGTTGAATGTGTTTCTAGAGCCACGATTATAGATTTAGCTTCCTGAGCATCCATATCTTTTGCGACGAATTTACTAATCTTAAAATGTCCAGTTGTTATTGTTCCGGTTTTATCAAAAACAACTGATTTAACATTGGATAAAAGCTCAAGTGCTTTCCCTCCTTTTACTAAGATTCCCTTTCGAGCAGCATTACCAACTCCCACTACAACTGCGGCTGGAGTAGCAAGTCCCATCGCGCAAGGGCAGGAGATAACTAAAACAGCAATTGCTTGCATTAATGATTGTGTAAGTGAAATGTCAAAAATTAAATAAGAAATCAATAAAGTTCCAAGAGAAATCAAAGCAATAACTGGAACGAAAATATTACTTACTTTATCGGCAAATTCTTGAATTTTCGGTTTGTTTCCAACTGAATCTTCAACGAGTCGAATAATTGAGGAAAGAATCGTATTCTCTCCGGTAGCAGTAACTTTTAGTTGAATACTTCCTGAGCTAAGAAGAGATGATCCGACAACACTTTGAGATACTGACTTGTAAACCGGAAGACTTTCTCCAGTAATCATTGATTCATCAAGCTCTCCCTCGCCCGAAACAATTACTCCATCCGTTGGTACTTTCTCACCAATATTAACTAAAAGAATATCGTTTAAGCTTACTTCAGAGATATCAATATCAAAAACATTATTTTGCTCATCGATCTTGTGAGCTATTGAAGGTCTTAAAAAATTTAGTTCTTCGATTGCCGAAGTAGTTTTCTTAAGGGCAACATGTTCAAGAACATTCCCCATTAAAACTAAAGTTATAATGGTGGCACTTGTTTCATAGAATTGAAAAGTTGGTCCAAGATTGAATATTGTTCCAATTAAACTATATATAAAAGCAGCTGTTGAACCAATAAAGATCAAGACATCCATATTTGGTGTTCGTCGCTTAATTGATCCCCAGGCACTGTTACCAAAATGAAATAAACCAACAAGGTAAACAGGAATCGTCAAGGCGAGCTGTACATATGGATTATGAAGCCAATGATATGACAGGAGCATGTGTAACAATAGTGGCAGGGTAAAAAGAAGACAAAAATAAAATTTCAACTCAATTGAGGAAAGTAATTTTTTAGCGGTATCTGTATTATGCATTTGTATTGAAGGGTAACCGGAATCCTTAAGAACAAATAATATTTCAGATAAGTTATTTTTATTACTAGAAAATGAAGCTAAATTTTGGGCATGATCAACTTTAATTCCAGTTGCACCTTGGCAATCTAAAATGTCTCTAACTTTCATAGAGCAATGACCACAAGTCATGCCAGAAACTTTTAAGTAATATTTTTTAGATTCATTTGAATACATTCTAGGAGTATATCTCTTCAATAAAAAAATGGCTATGCAAGCGATTTCTGAATTAGTTCTGAGTCAGATTGATTAAGACCATAAGCAGCAAAAACTTCATAATCCAAGTCAGTCATGAAAATGGAATTAGTGTCGCTCTGAGAAGATAATTTCAGAGCTAATTCGCATAGAAGGGGAGCGAATTTACTAAGATTATTAGGCAATGGAAAAGAACGTAAATCATCATTAACTAATTTTGGAAAAAGTTTTCTTTGAGATTTTCTACCAACATTTCTAATTATAAAAGTCCCTAATTTTGAATTTAAAATTGCAGAGAGAGCAATAAGCAACTCTTTAGATACTTCATGTGTCTTTGGTAAAATATGAAGTACTGATTTATTGTAGAGGTATGTTTCATCTGTAAATGCAGAGATTAAAGTATACGGAGCTCGTCCTAAAATTTCTCTTATCAAAACTCTAGGACCTTTAAATCTTTCAATTGGTTGTGGATCTGCTAACCATTTTCCGTGCTTTAAAAATTGCATTGACCAATTAATCTTAAAACGAGTGATATCTGCACCATCTAAGTAGGGAAAAGTATTTATGTCTACTTTTTGAGTAAAATCGAAAATTCGGTTTTTCAAATCACTTTTTGATTGAGGTGGAGTTCCTTTACCAGTGGCATATGCCTGAAGAGCGATTCGAGGAATAAAAGGAGAAGACAAGTCGCCAAGTAGGAAAGAATTAGAAAATATATTATTCATGACATGATCGGTTTCTTCTGACCAGTTTATTGGGATTGTCATTGCAGGTCGTTTTAAAAGAGTAGGTAGTGGAACAGAGACTGTTCTCAAAGCTAAGTTTTCTTTGGCACTTTTAAAATTTTGAATTTTAAGATTTGTTTTAATTTTCTGTTTTTTAGCTGCAAAAATAACTGCTTCAAAGGATGGATCTTTAAAGACACGAGAATCGTAAGTTATAAGATCAGTTAAGTTAAGATCCTTTAAAAAATACTCTCTTAAAGCTTTTGCGCTCTTAATGCCAAGCCAGGAATTTGGAACTACCATCGAAACGATTCCATCTGCCGCTAGCATCTCGGCAGATTTGGCCATAAAAAGCATATATTTATTAGGCTTACCTGAGATATATTTTTTAAATTTACTTTTAATAATTTTATTTTCAAGTTCAGAAATCTTTTGATCTCGAGATATTCCATAAGGTGGGTTACCAATAATTATTGAGAAGCCACCATTATTA
>JAWXBT010000064.1:0-3538 GCA_034440315.1 bacterium | reverse complement strand
ATTTTATAAAGGAGCATCTGCAAGGCTGCTTCGCCAGCCTCCAACTCGGGCAGTATCGACAGAGCCAGTTCAGCATCCACGAGTGCACACTCCCCAACAACTGGAAAGGTCCCTCGATGGTCGTTCCGACGACCATCGAGGATCAGATCTTCTGGGCCAAGAGGATCGGAGTCGTGCGGCTCAGTCGCTTCGTCAAGGGACGGAATCCGACCCTGTCGAACCGTGCGACCCTGATCCTGAAGCAGATCGAAGACGGCAATGAACGGGGATTCATCCTTCTGGCTGCCCACTTCGGATCCAAGGCTCCTCAGGAACCGACGGATAAGAATCTCGACACCTCTAACCAAAGCATCGAATTCTGGGGAAGTCACGCCTTCGTCGAGAGCCACCCTCACGACGCGCACAGTGTGACGACGAAGAACCCTTGGACATCGACTTCTCGTTGAGACTCAAATGGACAATCAACAACAGATCTACTGCTGCTGGTCGTCCATCCTTTAATTTAAAGGCATCATTATAATCTTATTAACTAATTATATTTTGCTTTAATTTTCAAAAAATGAAGGGTATAAGCTTCGAAGATTATTAAATCTTTGTGGAGATACCCTATGAGACGAATCTCATCTTTATTTATATTAGCTTTTATTTTCTCTTCTTGTTCTCAAACTCGCAACAATCTTCAATATGTAACTCACATTGTAAAACCTGGTGAAACACTTGGAAGTATCTCCTCAAAGTATACAGGCACGAGTGCAAATTGGGAAAAAATTGCTGCTGCAAATCCAACTCTTAAAGTTACAAATATCCAAGTTGGTGATTCTGTAAAAATTCCTGAAACAATTGTTCATGAAACATTACCAACGACAACCGCAGTTGTTTCCAAAAAATCTACACAACCTGAAGTTGCTGCTGTAATAAACAGCGAAACAAAAGTTATTGAAGTAACTAAAACAGAAACTCGGCAAATTACTAAATTAGAAGAAACTAGACCTGATTTAACTAAGGAGTTGGCCAATGAATCAGTCAATGAAACCAATAACCAAAAATTTGATGAAACATTAACTAAATTTGATCAATTCTCTGAAAGAAAACCTCAAGATCTCTATACCTCAGTGCTTGCCTCAGATGCTGCTCAAGTTATAGCATTAATTCAAGGAGGTGCTGACGCTAATGCACGAGAAAATGGCCGTGGGATGCTCGCCTGGGCAGCTCAAAATGGAAGTGCTCCTGTTGTGGAAGCCTTAATTAATGGGAAAGCTGATCTAAATGCAATAGATGGAATTGGACATACTGCTTTGATGCGTGCTGTTGATATGGAGAAAGCTGACGTAGTGGATCTTTTGATTAAAGCAAAAGCTGACGTTAATCTTAAAGGACCGAACGGTGATACTGCTTTAATAATGGCAGTTAATAATGGTTATACGAATATTGCCAAGACTCTAATAGCTGCTGGTGCAGACGTAAATGTAACTAAAGGTGAAGATTCCTTAGCTCTGATCGCCACACAAAACGGTTATAGTGAAATCATCGATCTACTTGGTGAAGTAAAGCCGATCTTGATATTTCAAATATTATCTATACACCTTTAGTTTATGCAACCGAGCAGGGAAATAAAGATCTAGTTCAGACAATTTTGAAAGCTGGTGCAAATCCAAATGCCAAATCAAAAAATGGTCACGCCCCTCTTATTCTTGCTTTAGAAAATCCTGAGATCTTCGCCATTCTACTTGAAGCAAAAGCCGATCCAAATGTTAAAAATGGATCAGGGGAAACTGCTTTAATGGTGGCAGTTGGAAATGATTCAACAGAAAGAATACAAGCTTTAATAAAAGCTGGAGCTGATATTAATGCTAAAAATGAAAATGGATCGACTGCTCTTACACTTGCTCAAAACATGAATAAGAGTGAGATCGCTGATTTACTGAAACAAAATGGGGCAACTGAATAATTTCATTATTACAATCAAAAAAAAAGGAGAGTAGGTATAGATCGTCCCTACTCTCCGTATCAAATTATTGATTGATGCTTAGCAACAACCGCAATCTGATTTAGTTTCACTTTTCTTCTCATCAGAGCCTGTTGACTCAGTTGAGCAAGATGATTTAGGTGTGACTTCGATCTTAACACCTTTTCCTGATGGTTCTACTTGGATCTGAATTTTTTCCGATCCGCAGCATCCATTTTTGTTGTCTTCCATATGTTTCTCCTTATGGTTAATAAAACTTTTATACTTCTAAAACTATCGAACTAAATTATTAAAAAATTTTAAAATATTCCTACTTTACAAATTCCCTAATAGCTTTAATGGCATCCTCTTTAACCTCACAAATGTATGTTTGACCTTTACGAGTAGCTTTAATCAATCCAGCATCTTGTAATTCTTTAAAATGATGCGAGATGGTGGAACGTGAGATATCCATGCAGCCACAAGCAGTTGTAAAGGCCTTTTCCATGGCTCCACCACAACAAGAACTCTCTTTAGTTTTGCTCTTAGTTTTAGTTAAACAGCCTTCATAAATCATTAAAAACAACTGCAAACGCTGCTCGTTTGAAAGTGCTTTAAAGATCCTGCTTAAGTTTGATAGTTTCATACTTATCGAACATTATAACCACTCTTTGGGGTTTGGTCAAGTGGCCATACTACTCTTCAGTACATATTGCAGATATTTGTGCAGAGACAACCTCAGAACCTAAATTTTCAAAATGCTCTGCGCCTTCTGCAATTGTTGATTGAGTACACCAGGGTGTACGGTATAGTACTTTTAAAATCGCCTAACTAGGATCGGGGTATCGTAATTATTAAGGTCTTTTATTTGTGAAAAAATTACTTCTGAATTTTATTTCTTAATTTTACTGCTTAATCTTTCTTTTTGAGTACCGATAAAATCATCTTCTACCTTGACAACTATTGGAGTTACCTCCTTAGCAATTAGATGTCCTTTAGGAAAAGCTAAGTTGTTTACTTCCCAAAATGGATTTGCTTCAATTGCATTCGTAAAGCCTAATTGCTGCCAAATTTTTTGAGCAATTGTTGGTACAATCGGATAAAGTAAGATTGCGATGGCTTTTGATGCAACACACACGGAATATAGACTTTGATGAGCTTTAATCGGGTCTTCCTTACGAACTTTCCAAGGAGCTTGTTCTTGAAAATAAACGTTTAGTTTTCGTCCTAAATCAACCACGGATACAAGTGCTGCTTTTGAGAAACCTTGATCAAGTTTTTCACAATATTCAGTAACCGCAGTATTCATCATTTCTGCTACAGCAGGATCTATTTTCTGATCTTCTGGTCCAACCTTACCTTCATAATTTTTATTAAGGAAAGATAGAGATCTATTAATGAGGTTACCCAAAATATCAGCAAGTTCTGTATTTACTTTTGATTGATATTCATCCCAAGAGAAGTTTGAATCTGCTGTCTCAGGAGAAATAGCAGTCAGATAATATCGAAGAAGATCTACTGGAACTACTTCTAAGGTTTCATTAACCCAAAGGGCATAGTTTCTACTTGTGGAAAATTTCTCTCCTTCAAGAT
>JAWXBT010000063.1:0-3309 GCA_034440315.1 bacterium | reverse complement strand
GTCGGGTACAGCCACAATCCCCGTATTCGGTTCAATAGTTGCAAACGGATAATTAGCAGACAAAGCCACCCGCTTCTTCAAAAGCGAATTAAACAAAGTACTTTTCCCAACATTCGGAAGTCCAACAATCCCTACTTTTAAAGACATGCGTAAGATTATATCAGAATTATCTTAGTTTCGATTCGCCATAAAAAAAGCTACAAAAAGTAAAAGTAAAATATATGATGTAAGAATTACTGTTAACCATATCTGTCCAGGCACCAGGAAATGGTCGTAGAGAATGATGACAGAAGGTAATACAAATAATATTGGGAAAGCTATATGATTCCAAAACTTTCCATGAGCTTTATGCTGAACTCTGTCACTTTCGATCAGCCCATACGCAAGAATATCGTGAGTATTATACCCTTCAAACTCCCCTTTTTTTAAATACAACTGATCTCTGGACAAAACTAAGAATGCTAAATAGACTCTATATACGTAATGAGGAAGTAGTGATAACCAAATAATTACTAAGATCTGAATACCCTCAACCTTGTATTTCAAATCGGACAGTCCATTGAAAAAAAATACAAAAATAATTCCCGGAAGAAGATTAAGAAGTCCGAGAGAAAACAAAAAACGCCAAAAGGGTCTATTATCAAGTCGAAGTCCTATCGCCCAAGCATTTGGAGTATCAAACAGATTTAAAGTAATATCACGACTTTCGTATTCTTTATTAAGTTGTTGAGGGTTTGATCTTCTGGCGCCTACTGTTTGCAGCATGATGCCAAAGAAAATTGCATAAAAAATAGCGAAGATTTGTTGGGCAGGTGTCAGGCTATTAGGATCTATGTACACCTTATCGGGATTTTAACAGTAATGAAGCTAAAAAAACTATTTGCCGAGTTTAACTTAAGGACCCTATCTTGCTTAAACCCCCAGTTAATACTAACCAGTTCACCTTGTTTTTCAACCCATAGTATAGTAATATACTCCTTATTATGGCTCAAGAGAAAGATACTCAGTCACCAGAACAACAAGGAAAACTATATCCTTTATTACCAAAAGATCTCACACCTACCGATGCCAACCGGACTAGACTCGCTTCTGGAATAAAAAAACCTTTAATTCATGCAAGTGGAAATAAAAGAATACATTTAATGAGCCCGACAGGACTTGCGATCGCAGCATTAAGGGGTTTTGCAGGGACTAATGGAACAGGAGAAGTTGATTCGCTATTAATCGGAAGGGAGAGCGTAGCCCTTGGAATTACTGACGTGATGGTAGATTTTTACTCTCGCAACGCCCTTCTCCTTCAAAGAGACTTAACTGATTCAGGCGTTATTAATCCTCAGGAAAGAGCAAGGCTCAACGTTACTGCCAGATTGAACCCCCAACGAGCAAATATGATAGTTCTAAATCATTTGGGGATAGTGCATGAAGAATTCCTTCAATCTATTCACCCCGAACTACCTTCTCCATTAGCAGATATTTTCTCTGGAATAGATGATCCCAGAGCAAGAGCTCTTCTTGAGGTAAAAAGTGGGCAACTAACAGCTATCGAACATGGTTTACTGCTCAAACGAGGAGTTGCAATTCTTGGAAATACAAACTTATCACCTACCGGAATCGAAGAATCCCAGGCAACATTCAGCTTAAATAGAGCACAACAGTATTCAGATTCACCAAAAACAGTTAGCATTTCACTGGACACAAGACCTGAAACATTATTTGTGGGTGGCCCAGGCATTGGAACAGCAGGCAACCTTGATAGTTTTCTCACTTATCCTAGATCTATTTTCGCAGATAAGTCATTATACGTATCAAGCATCATAGCCTCTCTGGCTGCTATGAGAGGAAGGAAAGTCGGACTAGATTCTGAAATCTCCGATACTTTAGTCAGATCCTCAGGAATGGAAAATGCAGCTGCAGAATTTGCCTCAATCACAGATGTAGCTATTTTATCCATGGTTCACTCTGCTCCTGCGGAAATTGTTGCCGAAACAATTCGCACACTAGCTGATGGATTAAGATCAGGCAGAGCACTTATAATTATGGCACCTGACAAAGTATATCCTGGCGAAACTTCATTTGAGACCTTCGCGTATTTGGCTGAGCAATCCGGATTAAGAGAGTCTGCATTTAGCGTTGACAATACCCATACAAAAGAATATTCATTCAAACATCCTATAACCATTCCGGGCAAGGAAATCCCTGATAGACGAGTTTCATTAAAAGTTTATAAAAAATAAGACTCTTTATCTTCGCATTCTTCCAAATCGGCTTTATTTGCAAAGATCCACAGCGAGGCCGACTAAACTTTTGAGATCATCAAGATTTTTTTGCCTGTTAATTTCTTCAGATGTGATTAATAGTTTCATATCTTCATTATCTTTAATAAAAATGCATGGAAAATCTTCTTTTTCTTGTTTTGGAAATGACTTTAAAAATTCGTCCTTATGCAGAAATTTAGCTTTTAAAGGTAGGTTCTCAATAAATTTCTTCCATTCATCTCTCATGCTGAAAGCTCCGTATGTTAAAGCGCACAAATTACAGCTATAAGTTTGAGGAGAAACAACTTTATGCACTGCATCAGTTAATTTAGCAAATGTGGACGAATCAGCATTATAAACAAAAATAAGCTCCACTAATTATTCTCCTTACCAGAAGAACTAATTAATTTCTGATCCTGAGGCTGGGCAAGATTTTGAGTCGGTTCCAAATTCGAAGGCTCAGTTAAAACCGTTTCAAACACTACTGTGTCCATATTCTTGCCGCTCACTAGCAATTAATCCTTCCATAATATTCTTAAACGCAACTGGTTGGCCTATATAGTCCAACACAATTGATTTTTGGTCTGAACCTGCTGTACCGACAATAATCTTTCCATACTTATAAAATAACCTGTCCATAACCCCTTGCCTGACCTCGATATGGGTAACTTTGTTATAACTGGCAGAACATAACGTCACCTGAAAATATCCGGTCTGGACTATTAATCTTTTATTAGTCAGAATATATTGAATTCCCTCTTTGGTAAAATAATATCTTTGACAAGCATAAACTAAAGCCAAAACTAAAGCCCCACCTAATCCAAAGTTAAGATCAAAGCTTAAAACTCTTTGAACCAGGAAAAAAACAGGAAATGTTATTAAAGACGCAGCTAAAAAATGAAATACAAACTTATGGACCAGGTAGTGACTACTGACAGTAGTAAATGTAACCATCTCCTCATCATCATTCAGATAATGGGCAAATTGTTTTTTTCTTTTAACAGAAACAGGGCCTTGATAGTGATTGCTCATGTGTAGTTAAGGGATTTAATAC
>JAWXBT010000062.1:0-3709 GCA_034440315.1 bacterium | reverse complement strand
TTAGAATCGTTTATTAGAGAAATTCCTTCAAAAGTGCCTAATCTTTGAAAGCGATGCCTTAAACCAGTGAATTCAGAAATAGCATCGCGAGATCCTTGTTCTGTGGCTCCTAAAATTCTAGCAGCTAAAAGTGCCGCTGCAAGGTTGTACCTATTATGAATGCCATCAATCTTTAATTCCGAGCAATCATAAGTTTCTTTCTTGTTATTTAAATAAATTAAAACTAAATCCTTAGAATTTATCGGCGAATATTCTATTAGCGCAAAGTTTTTTGAAAAGTTTTTTAATTTTTCTTGATCTTGACCAAAGCCCAATATTTCCGAGTCAATAAGATTTAGAATTTGCGTATGGCGTGGATCATCAATATTAATAATTGCAAAATCGCTCTTTGTTTGGCGTTCAAAAATCTTAGCTTTTGTACGAAGATATCTTTCGATTGTTCCATGACGCTCTAAATGATTCTCGGAAATATTCAACCAAACTCCAACTTTTGGCTTTAAATGATAACAAGTTTCAATTTGATAACTTGAGGCTTCAACTACTAAAGGTGAATTTTTGTTATTTGAACTTTCATTAGATATTCCAACTAATGAAATCACTGGGATTCCAACATTTCCACAAAGTTTTGAGTCTATTGCTGAGTGTTGAAGCATTTCATGAATCAAACTTACAGTTGTAGATTTGCCATTGCTACCTGTCACAACAACTGTTGGTACAGATAAAAGATCAATTCCTAATTCAAGTTCATTGCAAATTGGGATTTTTGCTCGCTCAATGGCTGCTACAATCGAAGATTCTAAGGAGATTCCTGGGCTTAAAACACAAAGGGCCACTCCTTTTAAAAGAGAAGCAACATCTTCACCGTCTATTCCAAGATTTACAGAGATTTTTAACGATCGTAGATCCGTTATTTTATCAATCTGATTTCTTCTTGCAAATTCTTCCTCTTTGGCTTTATCAATGCAAATCAGATCTAGCCCTTGTGCAGAAAGTTTCTTGGCAGTTTCATAACCGCTAATACCAAGACCAACTACTAAGATCTTTTGACCTAATACTTTTATTTCTTGAATTTTTTTTACGAGATTCATGGTCTTACAACAAAAATATATCCCTTAATTGTATTGATTTTGCACATAAAAAAGGGATTTCGCAACAATCCTCTCTTACGTTAAACTGATTCCATGAAAAATGCTCTTACTATTATACTCACATCATTAATAGTAACTAGTAACTGCTTCTGCGAAGATGCGCCTATCAGCTCAAATCAAGGTTGGGACCCTACTATTTTTGATCGTAAAGAGGAGCAGGAAGAGGGTTCTCTTAGCCGAGTTCTGTGGTGGCTGCCGAATAGAGTCCTTGATTTAATAGATATTTTCCACGTTGATGTTGGTGCTGGACCTACACTGGGTGGCGTTATTCGAGTCACAAAATACGGCCAAGCCGGAATAAGAATCATCTCCCCACTTTCTTTAAGAGTTGGTCTTTTTGGTCGTAGGGTTCCCGTGCTGCTAGAATCTTCTAGTGAAATTGGAATTGGGCCAGCATTTAAGCAATCAAAGGATCGTAAAATTTGTAGTGGAGAGGTCGGGTTATCTCTTGATGCCTTTTTAGGTGTAAGTGCTGGAATTTGCTTTGATGAAGTTGCGGATTTTATCGTTGGCTTGGCTGGCTTTGATTTGAAAAATGATGACATTTCATAAAATTCTAAAAAATAATTAATAAAGTCGGAATTGTGACACCTTGATTAGGACGCTTTTAGTTCGTATATTACATATCTTATAATCCTATATTTATTTTACTCAGCATAACTTATGAATCCTTCTGCTGAATCTCCCTTAGAAGACAAAAATACTATTGATTACGTGGGTGAGTGGAGAGTTGAAAACACTTCAAAGGCAGCATTGAATAAAGTCTCATTTTCCAAGACTGGGAAACTCGAAATAGTGGATACTGTGGATTTTCGATCATTACTAGCAGGATTTCTGAAAAATGCTGCTGTTAAAGGGGACCAAATTGAGTTTCGTAGATCAAATGGAAAGATTGAGACTGGCGAGTTTGTTAAGATTGAAGATGGATTTAGTGGTCCTTCTCTATCTTTTAAACACCATCGTGCTGAACAAATACATCGGATTGAGCTAAGTAAAATCTTAGAACTAATTGATTTTAAACCAATTTCGGATCACCATCGCCGCACAAACAATGAATCACTCACGACTGATAATGATTTTTCCGATACTTCTAGAAACCCAGAAACTGGTTTGCAATTAATGAAAGCATCAATAGCCTATCGTGGACGATTACTGCGTGAATACCTATCGGAAAATGTTGGAGGGGAAGATCCTATTCGTCTGGCATTAAGGTTGGTAGGACAACAAAATATAAAAATAACTGGTTTTATCTCCTCATTTGATAACGAAACTGGCATCGGTAAAATTGTCGATAAGAAAGACAATAACAAGCAAATAGAATTTAAGTTTCATGGTGAAACTTTCACTGAACCTTGCCTTGAGGTCCTCTCTATTGTTTCTACTGATGAAAAACCAACTTCTAAACAAGTTAAAGATATCCCAGTTTCTGTAGAAACACCGAAAACAATGGTGTTAACGACTACCAAGCACTCTACTAATGATTTGGCACGGATTGATAAAATTGCTCAAGGAACATGGTGCCAAATTACTACTCTTGATGGCGATATACATGAAGGTGCCGTTACAATAAGCAAAGGTACTAATCCTCAAGTGACCATAATAGATTTTATTCAAGAAAAAAGGGCTTCTGTTTTCCGATGTGAAATAAAAACTCTGACAATCCTGCCTGATCCCAACATCGAGCTTGAAGATGCAGAGAATGAAACATAAGTACTAGATACTTTACTTAATGAGTCAGAAGTAGTTAAGCAAGATGAGCAAACTTTGAAAAGTGATACTGAAGATGAGGATTTGAAAGTTGAACCATCGGATCTAAACGATGATATAGATACTTCTGAACTTGAAGAAGATTAAGAAATAATAAGATTTAGTAACGATTTTATTTCTTAAAAGGCAACTGCATATTGTAGGAAAGCATATCAAAATAATCTCTCTCTCCAGGCGTTTTCTCTGATTTCTCTTTTAGTTTCTTACTTAGAACTTTAATAGCTTCATAAATCTGATCAGCTTCTTTTGATGAAGCTAAGCCATAAAAAAGCTCGCTTGAAGCATCAAGTACAGATAAGGACGGCTCGCGACCCTTAGGTTTTATTAGATCAACTACCTTGGCCTGAACAATAGGCTCATCTTCTTTTTTATCTTTTAACTTGCCCTTATTTTTCTTCTTATCTTTTTTATTGGGATTTTCCTTACTATATTTCTTACTTGCTGTACTAGAAGCCGTTACAAACTTATTAAAAACAGACCAACATGAACTACAGCTGTCGGGTTTATTTTCATAAACCCACCTTAACATTTCATTAAATTTATTTATTCTTCCATCTAGTGCCACTCTTTCCATAAACTTATTCAATGGAAGGGCTTTAATGGAAAGGATTTTATCTCTTTTAATCCTAATATTTTTCTCTTCAACTGCTACAGTTGAAGTTATGGTAGCTTTATAACTATCAAAGTCATCTCCTTTAGCTTTGTGCGAAGGAGCAATTTTAGTTTGTGCAAATGCTGTTGGGGGTAGAAAGAGGTATATCGCCACTAATAATAGTGAAATCAGAGCCGAAAAG
>JAWXBT010000061.1:0-3462 GCA_034440315.1 bacterium | reverse complement strand
TTCCTGTACTAAGCCAATATAAAGGAGCAATCATTCCATAAGGTCGCCATTCATTTGGTTCTCGTAAAACTGAGTTAACTCCCTCCTGCCCGATCTCATCCACACGATTTGGTCGGGGATTATTTCGGGAAAGTACACCAAATGTTGAAATTGCAAAGAATTCAAGATTTTTTCGAGGTAACTTCTTACGCAAAACAGCCGTTGTCTCACGAAGATGCATATTGAAAAGGTCAATTTCGGGATCGAGTCTTCCTGACCAGATTTCTCCGCGTTCACACTTGCTCATCGCCACAGCTAAGCGTAAGTCGTTCATTCTGCCATAGGAATCCATTAATCCCAAGAACTTTCGTATCATCTGCTCATAAAAGCTATCACTTCCCCTTTCCCATCCAGGTAATAAAATCAACAACCCCTTGACATCTTTTCGGAGGCATTTTTCTATAAACTCTTCATGCAATGAATTGCTCTCTCCATTGACAAGCTCGTTAAAAATTTCCCCTGGATAATCTACAGCAACTAGATTAATAGGATCTGGTGGGCGCAAAAAACGCTTAACCTTAATTGTGAACATATAACTATCGAGATCATCTATACCTCCTGCTACAGTAGTTGGCTCAAAGGAAGATCCTTCAAGAATTCGCTCCTTAGCTTTTTCAATAATCTTCGCATTGGCTTCTAGCTCGTCACTACTTTCAATTTCAAAAGCACTTTTTTGTTTGCGCTCAAGTTTGCGTTCTGGCCAATATGCCAAAGCCGCTAAATATGTTGTCTTCCCAGAACTGCGGGGACCAATCACACCAATATTTCCACCGAGATCTTTCATATTATTTTTATGTTGCTAGAAATGTTGCTAGGTAAATCCAAGGCAGTTCTAAAAGAGATCTTTCATGAACACTTGTAATAAAACATCGGACAGACAGCCCTCTAATACTGCGATTAATTTCCTCAATACTAGGTAGAACTGGTCTGAAATACTGATTACAGACGTATGACTGTCTCTGTTGCCAATTCATACCAGCACCATGCGGCTTATAAGCCAGTTTACCAGCTTCTCGGCTAAATTCTTCACAAAAAAGGTCGGCTTTATTAAGGCAAATAAGAATATGTCGAAGATTTGGACATTCGTGACGAAAAAAGTCAACCCATCGATTAAATCGATTAATCCATTGCTGCTGTGTTATGTACAAGTCTTTCTCTGGATGAGAATCCAAAGATTCACGATATGGGGACATTATAAGTAATACCCCTTCGCTAGAACGAATATTTTGCATAAAATCTTCCCATTCTTTTGGGTTATCTTCTCGCCAAGAAGCTCTCCAAATTTCGCCAGGAGTATCCAACCAATCAACAGAAATTTGCTTATTTCCTGTCGGTAGAGTTACTTGAAGTTGAATAAACCTTTGATAAACTGATTTTGCAGCATCAGTAGCTTTCGTAGAGCTGTTTTCCTCGTCATACAACATAGACTTAAGTTGGTCGTAACTAGGACTGACAACTTTTACATGATTACATTTTGGATTAGCCAATTCCATAGCAAGATGTGTTTTACCCGAAAATCGATCGCCAATATAAATCACACCCATCTCATCACCTCCTCGTAAACTATACTTTACGTTGAATAATCAGTCATAAAGACTTTTTTTGTCACACTCAAATTAGAGCTAGCCGCAGTAACGCGCACTAATGCACTGCGATCCGATGGTAAAACACTATAAGGACGACCAGTAATTTCTCGCATTCCCAAAACTGGGACTCTTTCCCAGCCTTGATTAGTACTTCCTCCTCTGTTATTTGAGTTGGAAAATGGATTTGAAAAAATTCCTTCGTGTTGCGAACCCTTAGTAATTCCACTTGTAACTACCGATCTTTGATACTCACCTAATGGCTTGCCAAGAAAATCGGCTGTCTTCTGACTGACATTTTGCAGAAATATTTGAGTGCGGCAGTTGTTAAGTGTCGGTAGGGTCTTCTCTGGGAACTGATCGATTGACTGGCAAATTAAAAACACGCTTGCTTTGTACTGCCTTCCAATTGCAGTAATCTCTTCAAAATCAACATTTTTTAGGCGTGGTGCTTCGTCACAAATAAGGTATATAGGATTCCAGTTATGATTGCGATTTGCAGATCGTTTGTAAATGATATTCATAATGTAGTTCAGCATGACCCCCGCCAAAGCAGAACCAAATTCTCCATGTTTGAGAGATTGTCCAATAACTAACATATGCCTATTTTTACCATTCAGTGCTGACAGGAGTTGAATGGTACTTTTCCCATCACAAATAGCCTTAGTATCAGGTTCTTTAAATCGACTAAGTTTACTGTAGAGGAATCCAACATCCAGCGCAAAGCGATCGTCGGGCAGACTAAAGTATGAATATAGATCTGTTCCCCATTGCTGCGAAGCATTTGGAAGATTACTAAGTAAATCTCGCATTTTATCTCTATCAGTAATCAGTGAAGGGAGATCGCTAGGATCAAATGGCACTCCAATTTTACGTGCTTCTGTAACAACACCGAGTAAAGCGGTCAACCAGATAATATCTCGTTTCCAAAATCCTGCATTGGGATCGGATTCATTGACTTTCCCGTAAATTGCTTCTGCGATCGCCCTGATCTCCAATTCCTTACCAAACCTCTCTAACTCTTCTAAGAAATTCCAAACAACTCGATTCTTAGTACAACTCAAATCCCAACATCCAATCTTTGCCCCTGCTTGTCGAGCAAGAGGCGCTAAGCGATCGATCATCGATCCTGCTGCATCAATCCAGATAAGGTTACCGCTAGATATTAGACTTTGTGCCGATCTCAAAAGTAGTTCTGTTTTTCCAGAGCCTGGAGGACCCACAATCAAGACATGTTGTGTAAGAAAATGGTTTGAAATCCAAACATCGTTGATCGCAGAAGCTCTATTTCCTCTCAATCCAACATACTTACCCACCCAAAAACAACCATTTTGCACATTTCCAGTGGCAGTCAGTCCCCCCATTTCCTTCTTAGTAGCTGTTTGTGAATAATCAAAGAGTTCATTGAAACGCGAATTTGGTTTTAACATTTCTCCAGGTCCTAGAATCTGGATATTTGTACTCCGAATTTTAGAAAATCCAAAGAAAAAAATAGTTAGTCCGCCCAAGAAATTAAAAATAATGCTGAACAAAAACTGAATGGTTATCCATGAAACTTTGAGGAAACCATGAAGAATAATTTGAACAGATCTCAGAAAAAACTTCTCCATTCATAGCCTCTTATCATAGTGTTGGACTTCTATTAGATGTCATCAGAGTCGATATTCCTGTTACCCGAACCTGTTTAAACCACTCTAGCTTTTGGGCTGGAGTCAAGGGCTTCTCAAACCTGGCAATTTCTTCTGCATGAGCCTTGAGCATTTCAATCGCAGCAAAAGAAGGAGCATTGACTCGTGCTGGTAGGTGCTGCAAACCCATTTGCTTTGCAGTTAAGATACGG
>JAWXBT010000060.1:0-3130 GCA_034440315.1 bacterium | reverse complement strand
TGTCAATACAAAGCCAAATGTCATAATCCATATTACGGTTACATTAAACCAAAAGGTGTCATATTTATTATTTGCAAAATATTTGAAAGGCGAATACAAATGAGTTCTATAATTCAATGGATTTTCATGCCTGATTGGGTCTTTAAAAATTGGATCTTTCATTTGAAGCAATTTGCCTTCGTATTCTAGTATTTTATTTTTCGCAGTTTGCTTTTTTACAATATCAGCCAAAGATTCATTGTAAAACTCTTTTTTGGTTTTGTTGAATAATTCTTGCTTAGCATTATCAACCATAAATTTACTCATTACTGCATCCTTTCTATTATTCACATCATTGTATTGAGCTATATAGTTGTCTTGAATAATAGTAACTACGTTTTTCAAATAGTCAACCGATCGCAAATCAAATTTGGCAAAACTGCCTTTAATATCTTCTGGGTCGAAGTTAAACTTTTTATTTATAGAAAGCTCTTTAACTAATTCATTTTTAATAAGTTGAATAGTATAACTAAGCTTTTCATTTTCTTTAGTATCTAATTTACCCTTTGAAAGAAGCTTCTTGCAATCATCCAACTTTACAAGCATTTTAGGTGCCCAATACACACTTTTATAATCGTATTCACTTTCCTTTTTTTCAAAATCAAAAAAGGCTTTTTCAAATTTATTGTCTTTAAATTGGGTGACGGCCAAGCCTTCAAATGCCCACCTAGAAGCCATTACATCCGCAATAATAGGCACAGTTTCTTTGCTACCAACTGCTCTGTTAAGCTTATCGAAGCTAAAAATGGCTCCACAAAGTACCATTTGATGAATGAGTAAAATTGGAATAAGAATATAAATAGTAACTGCTGAGTTGAAAGTAGCAGATATATTGAGGCCGATTACATTTGCTGTACAGGAAAGAGTGAATAACATAATCCAATACATCATATTCATTTCATGAATACCTAAAATGGCATTGCCGATTACTGTAAATAGTAAAGTTTGAATCGCAGATAATGTAAAAAGAATGATAATTTTAGAAGATATATAGCCCAATCGACTCAAATTGAGGAATTTTTCTCTTTTTAATATCTTGGCATCTCTTATTATTTCTTCTGCACTCACAGTTAGTCCCATAAACAACGCCACAATAATGGACATAAAAATGAATGCTGGAATATTTTCATTATTTCCATAGAAATAACCGCCTTGAGGGTCGTCAGTATAGCGAATGATGAAAGAAAGAATAAAGGCCAAAAGTGGAGCCTCCAGCAAATTGATGAGTAAGTATTGGGTATTGCTTAATTTAGAGAGTACATCTCGCTTGGTAAAGACAAACAATTGCGTGAAAAACCCTGGCAAGTTCAATGATTTAGGAGGCGCTTCATTGATTTGCTCAGCCTTTTCAATCTTTACATGCTCTTGAAAATAATGTCTCCAAATTTTTGGTGACACTTTTCTTAGTTCTGTTAAATTTCCATATTCATTTACTACCTTGGCATCGATTGTATTGAATACTTGCTCTGGATTCACATTACCACAATGCGGGCATTGACCCTCTTCAGCATTTATTTGGTCTGTTAATTTCTTAAAATACGTAACTGCCTGTACAGGATTGCCATTGTAAATCTGATAGCCACCAACATCTAAAATGATTACTTTATCAAACATTTTATAGATGTCGGATGAAGGCTGGTGTATTACTACAAATATTAGCTTACCTTTTAAAGTGAGTTCCTTCAAAAGGTCAATCACATTCTCCGAATCGCGTGAGGATAAACCAGATGTTGGCTCATCTAAAAATAAAATGCTTGGCTCTCTTATTAATTCAAGTGAAATATTGAGTCGTTTTCTCTGCCCGCCACTTATTTTCTTATTTAGTACATTACCAACTTTTATTTCTCTTATGTCATATAAGCCAAGGCTTTTGAGTGTTTTTGTAACCGCATCTTCTAATTCTTGCTCTGAATAATCCGCAAAGCACAATTTTGCATTGAAGTACAAATTTTGATAAACCGTAAGTTCTTCAAAAAGAATATCGTCTTGAGCAACATAGCCAATTACACCTTCTACTTTCTTTTTTTCTCGGCTTACATCAAGGCTGTTTATTTTAATAATGCCGTCAGATGGCAATTCTAATCCAGCAAGCACATTCAACAGTGTGGTCTTCCCTGCCCCACTACCACCCATAATCGCAATGAGTTTGCCTGGACCTTCACTTATATTAATTTCCTTAAGTCCAACTGTGCCATTGGGAAATTTAAAGCTAATGCCTTCTGCTTCAAATGATATTTTGGCGATATCAGCACTTGCTAAAAATTGAGCATGGATGTCGCTATAGTAAATAGGTTCGCCATGAGGAAATTTGATGGTGCTTCCATAAGCAAATAAGTTTATTTGGCTCTTATTGATTGGCAATCCATTCAGAATAATAATATCCTTGCCCAAGTAACGCAAAAAATACATATCTTCTGAAGGAATGCGAAGCAATCCTAAAGTGCCTGTAATCTCTGTATTGATGATTTTAGCACCGTTTTCAACTGGGACTAGGGTTTCGTTTACAAGAAGAATATCGGGATTTTCTATTAGGGAAGATAATCTTTCTTCTTGGCAAAAAATCTCAATATTTTTAAATTCCTCAGCCTCAATATTAAATACTGTGGCTACAGTATTAATTATTTCACGTCTTTGATTGATTGAACTTGACTCGTCTGATGCTGTATTTGAATCTATCAATTCAAAAAGCCTGATGAGAACAATTATTTTTTGCTTTTGGGTAAGCGTTTTATTAATTTTCTTGCAAATAGATAAGGTTTTTACCGAATCTTTGACAGAGGTAAGCTTGCGTTTTTTAGTTTCTTCTTCTGCCCCTTCCTGTTGTCCTTCGCCTAGAAATCCTTGATAAAGCTCCAAATAGGAACTTACCATTTCAGCATTTAGCTGTTGTTTTAAAAAAGTCTCTACAAAAAGTTTTTCTTTGGCACTTGCCCCTTCATCTTGTTTGGTGATGATGGCAAACAACTGCATTAAGGCCTTTAATATCTCTTCACTCATGTTTTTTTAGACTTTAGATAAAAGAAAAATAGACTTTAGACAAATCAACAGTCAATGCCTAAAGTCTAAAATCTTAAGTCTTAAACTAATATGA
>JAWXBT010000059.1:0-3046 GCA_034440315.1 bacterium | reverse complement strand
TTAGAATGCTGCCTCCCCCTCTAGCTTCCCTCTCATGCTCAAATCCCCAAGTGGTGAACGTTTCAAGCCTTGTATCATCCACTTTTGTCAGTCAACCAGTATCGTAACAGTGAACAAGGCTGGAAGTAGAAAAAGATGTTGAGTTTCCTTCCTTCAACTCAACCTAAATCGTTATTGGAGATGGGAAATTTAGAATTAAACTCCTGAATATATTTGGGGGATGGCCATATCTTCTGATTTACAGGAAGCCTAGATTCATCTATAACTCCAGTATTTTTTTGGAAACACGCCAAATCAAAATTTTCTTTAATAGCTATATCTTCAACATTCTTAGGAATTGATAACAAGTAGTTATTCGAGTGACTATCAAAATCTAACTTAAGCAATCCGTTGTCAAATCCCCAATGGCACTGTTTGCATAAGCAAATTCCATTTCTCACTGAGTTCAGTTCATGAGTAGACCAAGGCAAAATATGGGCACCATCAACACCAGCAGAGTCAAAAAGCTTCAATTTTGGAAAACGCTCTCCAGAAAAAAGGCAACGGTAATCATAAGCTTCACGAACAGCCATACTGAATTTTCTCGCAGATGGTCCTCTATCAGCTTGCTTACGCCATTTTCTTATACGTTCGCGCAATGAATCCTGGGGAGATATATCGCTATCTTCGGATTCAAGACCTGTCGTTTCATCTGTAATGCCAGGATCAGTATCACCAAAATAACTGGGCAGATTAAACTCGCGTAGAATCAACGGCAGAACGTCTGTGCTAATTCCAAATCTTTTTTGAATTTGGCTCGCTATTTTTTTAATACTTGAGTGGTCGGAGTCAATTGTTGCAGCTTCATGTTGCCGAATTAGCATACCTAATTCCGATGTATTTTGACTTGCTGCCGCCCATAACCTGGAAATAACTGACATTCGCTCTGCGAAATCAACTTTAAGAACTCCTCCTTGATTCTTTGCCCAAATATTGGTCGGTGCAAAAGTAACCATCAATGTATTACTTTCTATCAAGTCCACATCAATTCCATAGAGAACATACTCTTGACTTGAGAGTTTTGTTAATGCGGATGTGGCTGTTTTAATTAATTCTCTCCTTGGTGATGGCAGAAGTAAAATCGAATAAATTATCACATAGGGATGCTTCCCATTTTCTTCTGGACGAATTCTTGGTTTCCCAGAAAGTCTATGGGCTTTTGCTCGACCATTAATTTCCAGACCTGGAGTTATTTGATAATAAAACTGTTTTTCAAGTAATTCGGAAGCATATACTCCGTTGTCAGATCCAGCAAGCTCATAATCCCCCCGACCACCGCTGGGTCTCAAGGCTATACGCATTCCACGGACCCTGGTAGAGAAAGCTCGATTTGTAGCGAAATGTCCAAATCTCTATTTTTGTGCAATGCTCTTCCACTTAATTTTTCTAGTGCACTTCGGAGATAGGGAAACAAATATCTGTTTTGGGAATCCACCCTCCGTAAAATGCCTTCTGCTGCGTTTGGACTCAAAAAATAACGCGCGTCTGGTCTACCATGCTCAATAATATCCATTAGGTCAGCGTAAATAGGCTCGGCAGGTGATGGATAGGTATTGTTCGCAACAAACTCATCTTTCCATAGAACTCCTGCCTTCGGCCAAATAACCTTGGCATCACTTTCTTGTACCTCTGAAAGATTGCCACTAATCATCTTGGGACCCAGTAATCCAGGCCAGCTTTCAAGCGTCTCTGTTAGAAATCTAAGCTGATTACTTCTTAAATTACATGCTATTGCCGCACCCTCAAGCTGCTCATGAATTCTTTTAGCAATCCAACTTACAACAGGAACAGAAACAGCATTACCTAAAGCATGGTATCTAAGACTGTCCGATTTTTCTACACCAACATTTTGTAAATGTAATTTAGTCCAATGATCTGGGAACCCCTGGAGACGCTCACATTCAAGTGGAGTAAGTCTGCGTACTTCATTTACATAAGGAATATATGTCCGACTCCAATCAGTGCCAGTATGTCGCCCAGACGTAGCTGCTAGACAGAATGCAAGTTTTGGAGCAATTGGGCTAAATCCTTGTTGCCACGAAGTGGTTAAAAAGGCTGAACGCTCATTTTTCAAATGCGCTGGCGAGCGATTTTCAAACAAAACATTTCCTGCTGCGGTAGGACTGTCCATCCAAGCACAAATATAAATGCGTGGGCGAGATTGAGGTATTCCAAAATACCGACTATTCAATAGTCGCCATGAAACAGCATAACCGAGGCTACTCAATGTATAGAGAAGCTCCGCAAAATCTCTGCCCTTATTTGAATTAAGCAAACCATAGACATTCTCAATTAGAATCACACGCGGCTTGTTAATCTCAGCTAGTTCTGATAATCGGAAGAACAGTCCTGATCTAGAACCATTTAGCCCGTGACGACCTTTAGAACCCGTAGCTACAGATAAGTCCTGACATGGAAATCCTCCACACCACACTTCAGAGTCGGGTATAACTTCTGGATCAATTTTTAAAATATCTTTAGCCCATAAAGTTTTCGGCCAATGATAATTTAGAACTGATTTGCAAAAGGTGTGAATTTCGCATTGAAAACTAACATCGAATCCTGCTTGCTCAAACCCGATATCGAATCCGCCAATTCCAGTGAAGAAAGATGCGACTTTTGGCTGTTTCATCACATCCCGACCCATCTTTTCCCACACAACGTTGAAGTTAAGTCCATTTATGTCAAAAACTTACTCTAAAATATAGTTCTCCTGTATCATTTGCTTCTAATCAAAAATTTTCATCATGAAATTAATAAAACTTTAATCACGACATTTATTAAACAACACTAAATAATTGTACAGGCACCTATTGACCCGGTACGGTTGTTGAAAGTGAAGCTCATCAGCCTAACAATTCCTGGTAGGTAACAAATCTCCTAGATAACAAACTTTTTGAATGCAAGGGTCACATTATGACCACCAAACCCAAAAGAATTTGATAGCGCCACGTTTACAACCTGCTCGCGGCTATGGTTGGGCACATAGTCTAAATCGCAATCCGGA
>JAWXBT010000058.1:0-2948 GCA_034440315.1 bacterium | reverse complement strand
TGTTAACAAATTCTGATAAAGAACAACGGTTGGGTTATGAATTAGGTAGACTGAGAACTGCCCAGTCTACTTTGCCCTCAAGAGTATCAGATGAAAGACAGATGTCCTTAACAGTAGCTTCTGAATCTAAATGATATCTTGGGTGAGATCCTTTACCCACTTTATAATTTCAAAACTTTTAGATCTCGAACTTTGGTTAATTGAAACCGAAAGAAGCGATTTATTTTTTTCTTTTATATCTGGGCGTTTGCAAAAATATCCTTTCTGGTGTCGTGGGCATTTACGCATTGGCGTTGAAGCACTTAAAATAAAGAAACTTGATCTTGCCTATGCCTCTTCTCAAGCATCGATAATACTAGGTAAAAATTCATTTGAACTTAATATTATGTCTCAACATCTTCTTGCCAGGTGTTACATGGCAGCCGGACAAATCAAAGAGGCATTAGTGATTTTAACTAAAATTACTACCTCTTCAAAGTCTTGTTCGTTGAAAACTTTTGAATCTATCAAAGAAGATCTTGCCGCTGCTCATATGGGATTGGGGGAAGATTCCCAAGCTTTAAGTATTCTAAACTCAATAGCTTATGGCAAGTTAAGTCCTGAGGGGAGAGCTACACGAAAATATTTAGTTCAAAAAGAAAAAAGCGAGACTGCCTCATCTTAACCGGAGATCAAAATCATCCGTAGATACTATTGTTTAGAATCTTCAGAAGACTGAGCAACTTTAATTAATATTTGGTTATCATTTGAAAAAGAGCTTAGTTTAATATTTCTATCAACTCCGATAAAGAATTCTACTTGGCCATTTCCTTTTTCAGGATTTACTAATGTTACACCCTTAAAATCTTGAGGAGGAAAGTGTGGTAGTGTTAGGTGTTCTTCAGAAAAGGCGGCACCTGGGATAGTTAGCCGGTATGCTCTTTGACCAGTACGCACCAAAGTAAATGGGGATTTTTGATTTAAAGTAATTTGTATCATCGAAGTTTTAGATGGATTTTCCTTTGTAAAGTTGATGTTGCTTATTTGAAGATTTTTGGCTTTTGGTTGAGTATTTTTCTCAATATTTTTCTCAGTATTTTTAAGTTTAGAAGCACTTGAAGAATTCAGTGTATTATTAGCTTCTTCCAAAAGAGTTTTATCAGAAACTCTAGATTTTGGAGTTGCTTCTTCTGACTCCAAAGCATGTATCTTAGCGGGACTAGATGAAGACAAAGGAAAGATCTCTTCGGGTGAGAGTTCTTCACTCTTTGATGAATCTGATTTTAATAGATTTTGATTATTGACAGAGGAGGCGATCTCAAATGTTTTATCTTTATTTTTTGTTGCTTTAGGCAGATTCTCTTTTTGGATTACAGTTTTAGCAAAAACATCTTGAACTGATCTTGTTTCAGTTTTTGTAGTTGCAGATGTCTCAAGTTGAGCAACTCTAGGGTTACTTGTTGGAGCATTAAACGAAAGAGTAATGACTTGACCATTTGCGCTAACTTTGAAATCAGGATTTGCGTCTTCTTGTAGATCCAATACCATTCTAACTTTATCTGGATGAACGCCGAAACGAAGAGATTTTAAAGAAGAATTCTCCTCAAGTGAAACAGTCTTATTTTTACGAATTTGGACATCAGCAACATCAACAACAAGTCTATTTGGGTTGCTAAGTTTAAAAACACGAGGAGAGTTAATCTTAGGGAGATTTATTCTGAATTCTTTTTGATCTGCTTGAGCAGTATCAACAGCAACTATGCTTATACCATCTTGAGAGGCCAGAACCTTTCCATCCAATCCAAAAGCATTTCCGCAAATAAGTAACAAAGAAGGAACAAGGCCAGCCTTAATCAATTTCATATGCACCCACTGGATAAAAGATTTTAGAATCTTGAGTATACTTGTCTGAGAAAAAAGGTCAAATAATTACAACAAGTTGAGTTTGGAAATATTCAACAGTGGAAAACTTCGCTAATTAGCTGATTCTGCTTGTCAGACTCCTGAAATTTGGAGCAGAAATTATTAGAAAAAATTATTGCTCAACTACTTTAGCAAATGCTTCTTCTGACATGATGAGTTCATAGGCTCTTTTTGATGCATCAACTCTGGATTTTAATTTTTTTTCAAAGGCATTTAAAGCAACTGGATACTCACTCGATATTTTGAATTTACTTTTACCACCAAATGGTTTGGTAATGGTCAAAAAGACTTCTCGAGAGTTTGAATAGTCATCTCTTGATCCATCAGAGTTTTGACCCTCAACTTCAATCCGTTTGTCAGCAATGGATACAAACTCTAAAACACCTCCTTGTCGACTTTCAGAAAATGCTACGATTGCATCGCTTAATAAGCCGATCCAAGCCACGTTATTTCTATTCTGGAATTCGATTGATTGAAGTGCTTCAGCAACGTCTATGTTTGATTCGTTTGTAACGTCCATCACAGAACCACGAAAGAGAATTTCAAGATCCAGCCCTTGTGCATTACCTGCATATGCGAATCTTCTGGCAACGGATCTGGCTGCTAAATACTTCAGCATGATTTTAGGTTTCATATCTCGCCATTTCCTGTGGGCTGCTGTTTGAAACATGAGCGGAGAGGCTAGTAGGCTTATCCAGATAAGAAATTTGAGCTTAAGTGCAATTGCAAGAGTAAAGAAAACAGCAATCATCATAAAGCAAGAATAAAGCCCTGAAGCTTGAGATTCCGCTAACAACTCGAGCTTCTCTTCCGGAGGTATCAAGTTCCAAATTTCATTTTCACCAACTGCGGCCATTGTTTCTCAGGTAAGTATTTCAAATTACTAAATACGGATCGGCAAAAATTGCCTATTAGGATCCATAGAACAGCTAGTTATTAAGTAAATTCTGTCATTTGTAATGACTTATGACTTTATAAGCAGGAATTGGGCCATGTTATGAGTTATTAAAAAAACCTAAGACCTAGTTGGTCCCTTTTTAGTAAGG
>JAWXBT010000057.1:0-18274 GCA_034440315.1 bacterium | reverse complement strand
GTACTAAAGCACCAGAAGGAGCAGCTACTGGAACTTTATCAGGAGCTACGATAGGAGGAGTTTTAGGACTTCTTGCTGGTATCGGTACTCTAGCAATCCCAGGCGTAGGACCGCTCATTGCTGCTGGACCGATCATGGCAACATTAGCTGGAGTTGGTGTGGGTGGAGCCCTTGGTGGTCTAACTGGAGCACTGATTGGTCTTGGAATTCCTGAATATGAAGCTAAGAGATATGAAGGAAGAATCAATGACGGTGGAATTCTGTTATCTGTTCATGCTGATGACAGTGTCTGGGCTCAGAAAGCTTGGGACATTTTGAAAAAAACAGGTGCCGAAGACATTAGCAAAAAGAATGAATCTTCAGCTGAAGATCGAGACAGTGATAACGATAACCGCCCTTCAATGAGATAACGTTTAAAATTATATAAGGAGTAGGACTATGTCTGAATTAAAAGAACTAAAAGATGGTTTGATAGATCAGTTAAAGGATCTATATAGTGCCGAGAATCAACTTCTCAAAGCGCTACCGAAAATGGCTAAGAAAGCTACAAATGAGAATTTGAAAGAAGCCTTTACCTCTCATTTGTCAGAAACAGAAGACCAAGTACAACGACTTGAGAAAATTGCAGAGATTATTGGAGAAAAACTTTCCGGTAAAACTTGCCTAGCAATGAAAGGATTAATTGAGGAAGGTAAAGAGATATTGCAAGAGGAGAGTGAGAATGACGCTCTTATTGATGCTCTATTGATTGCTGCCGCTCAAAGAGTGGAACATTATGAAATGGCCGCTTATGGAACTGTCTGTGCTTTTGCTAAAGAGCTTGGAGAAACAAAAATAGTAAAACTTCTGGAAGAGACCCTTCAAGAAGAGAAAGAAGCTGATAAAAAGCTAACTACTATTTCTGTAAACGAAGTTCTTAAAGAAGCTAATAGTTCATCAGAGATGGAAGATCTAGATGAACCTTCGACGAAGTCGGGAAGAAGGCAAGATCCAACTTCAAAGAGGCCAGGGACCGCAACTAGGTTATTTGGTCTATTTAGTTGTCTTATGCTTTCAGGTTATTTTAGCTCTACGGCTGTGAGCGAGACTAATGCCGATAGAGTAGATAACGAAAATAAAGCTATGGAGTATAATGCTGATAACACCGGCAAGAATACTCGAGATAGAAATGATACGAGAATAACTGCCGATGATCAGAAACTTGCAGGAACTGATCTAGAAGTATTGGCACGCATTCGTCGGGAAATAATGTCTAATGACAACCTCTCCATTAGTGCTCAGAATGTTAAGATCATAGTGGAAAATGGGAATGTGGTTTTACGAGGTCCGGTTGCTTCAATAGGAGAAAAAACTTGGATTCAAAATGCTACATCAAGAGTAGCTACCAGGTATACTATTGTTAATGAACTGGAAGTCGCACCTAGTTAATTTACACCTAGTTAATTTATAAAAGATGTAGTGGATGGGAGTATTTCATCCACTACATTGTTTTTTTTTAGCCAAGTTCCTGCATATACCTCGGAGCAATACCAACAATCTTAGATGGATTTGAATACTCATCATAGTAACGCTGTAATTTCTTTCTGAGCATTAATCTAGCCCTATGAAGACGTGATTTTACAGCTGGAATTGATAGAGTTAAGATTTTGCCCGTCTCTTTATTTGACAGTCCATCAACATCTCTTAGGATAAATACATTTCTGTACTCATCAGGGAGTCTGCTCACGGCTCCGTAAAGAATTGTTTTAAGTTCATCATTTAAGGTTATTGTTTCACTTGAAGGGAAAGAATTTTTATCAAGCTCGCCATTTTCCATCTCCATTGCCGGAGTAATATCTTCAACAGGAGTACTTTTCTCTTGGCGGTTTTTTCTTAAGCGCATGAATGCGGCATTAACAGTTATTCTATATAACCAACTTGAGAAAGCCGACTTTCCTTGGAAGCTTCCAATTTTTCTAAAAAGAGTTACAAAAACATCTTGAATAACTTCTTCGGCGTCTTCTTGGTTCCTTGTGAAACTCATAGCCAGGTTGAAAAGTTTACTTTCATATTTATTAACTATCGTATCAAAAGCATCTTCTGAACCTTTCTTAATTTGCTCAACAAGTTCTAAATCTGTTACTTCTTTTGAAATTACTTTCTTAACTTTCTTTGTCATGTTTAATTCCTCCTTGAATCGCTACTTTATCTTTTCAGATGTTTTGGTGACCTCTTGTCCCCAATAATCTTTTTGCCAGTCTGAAAGAGTATTTCGAATTAAATTTTCAATTTCCTGGTATGCTTTTGTTGCATTCTGACTGAATCCAGTTGTCATCTAGGCGTATAAAGATCGTAAAAGTTTTGTAAAAACGGGCATTTAAGTCGTCTTTGTTTTAAGATTGAAGGCAACTTGGGCTATACAGCAAAACAAAAACTGATAAGTCTGCACATTTTTTCATAGTTTAAGAAGCAAGCTTCCCAAAACTATTTCAGAATAAATCTTAGTTTGACCCTAAGAAGCTATAGGCAGGTTCCTGCCTATAGATTGTCTCTATAGGCACAAAGGTTGCTTTAATATAGTAAGTCCAAAAAGAACTTTCCTAAAGAAAATCTTTTTTTGGACTTACTATCCCCCGGAGGGATGATAAATAGTTATCCCAACTAAATGTTTTAAGTAAACCGAAGGTTTTCAATAGAAAAGTATTCGGAAATTACTTATTGGGATAACTAAATATGAGTGAGGTTTTGAGATCGATCTGTGCAATGGCACTGAACCTGATTAGTTAATTTTCGCATTTGCGAATAATAACTAGTAATTGGATGCGATCTCTTAAGGAGATTTATAGTGGTTAGAGGTCTAAGGTTTTATTTTGTTGGGACACTTTATTTATTTATTATTATTTTGATTCCACAGGTCGCATTTACAAAACCATCGTCAAAAAAAATTCCAAGTAGTGAAGCATATTCAATTACAACTCCAACAGGAAAGACAATAACTTGTTATCAATCTAATAAGGGAGATTATAAATCAGGGAACTTAGACAAGAAAGGAAATTTTTTTAAACCCGAAAGTGAAGATCTAAAAAAACTAAAAATAAAATTAACTCAAGCAAAAGATCTAGGTAATAAAAAATCTCAAAAAAAACTTTCAGCACAAATCAAAATTAAGAAATCTTCAATTAAAGATAATGCAATATTTTGTAAAAATGGCGAGGGTTCAAAGACACCAATTGGCAGTATTTCATTTGATCGATTAGATCGGGCGTTAACTAGGGAGGATGTTCGATATTTATTCGAGAAAGCAGGCTTTGGGCTTAGTCCATCTGAAGAGAGTTTTGTATCTATAGGCATAGATCAAGGTTTAGATGCTTTGGTTTCTTCCTTTATGCAAACTAGAGCTGAGGATTCCTCGGTTTTAAATAAAGTAGATGATTATTTAGATAATCAGTTAGATTCAAGCACTACTCAATCACCTGCTGGGCAACGAGCAGCTCAGTTCTATCTTTTAGCCAATACTAAGAATCCATATGCAGAAAAATTCGCTTTTTTTCTGCTGAGCATTTGGACTGTTTCAGGTGATGTAATTAGTGCTGAGGCTTTTAGACATGAGTTATGGGATTATTACAAACGTTTAAGAGATTATGCTTATGATCAAACTGACATAAAAGCCTTAGCGATAGAGATTACAAAAAATCCTTTAATGTTGATTTACCTTAGTAATGATCTAAACATAAAAGGAAATCCGAATGAAAATTACGCTCGAGAATTGATGGAGCTTTTTCTCTTAGGGCCCACTGATTTAGAGGGCATACCTAATTATTCAGAAACTCAACTTGATGGCAGTGGTGATATTCCAACTTCCGCACGAATGTTAACAGGCATGGGAGTTACTCAAAATTGGAGTGCTGAAAAATTAGATTATAAATTTACAGATTCCAAGCACGATTTTACGATGCTGACAATGTTTCCTACTAAATCATATAAGTTTACTGGAAATTCAGCCGAAGGTCTTATTAATGGCATTGTCGAGAAACATCCAAGTGTAAAAAATTATTACTCAAAAGAAATTCTTAAAGAATATTTGACTCCAAATCCTCCAAAAGAATTAGTCGAAAATTTCGGCAAAATAATTGCTACAAATAATTATAACTTACGTCCTGCCATGGCGACTTTATTTAAATCGAAAGCATTTTATGATCATGCTTATCGTGATACTGCAATTAAAAATCCAATTGAGTTTGGAGTTGAGTTTGTAAGACTATTGGGATTAGAAAAAGCTATTAATCCAAATGAGATTCAGAAAAAAATTGCCACAGTTGGAATGGAGTTCAATGCGTCGCCTTCAGTTTTTTGGTATCCAAATGAAGCCTGGGGAACACCAGCTTCATTTTTAGGTAAAGCAAATTTAATCAGTTACATAATCAGTGACACCACGGCCTTAGCTTTACCTGATCCAGATTGGGTTCCGCAAAATATATTACCGGTTGGAGTAGCTACGCCAACTACAGTCGCTAGTTTCGCAGCTGATCATCTAGGAATTGGATCAATCTCTGAGGAAGTTTTGAGTTCCATAGAGATATATATGAATACCGTAAAGCAGTGGAATGGAATTTTTACTTCAAAGCAATATGACAATACTGACCTGACGGACCGCCGACGAAAGGGAATGGGAGTTTATTTCCTACTCTCAAGTATGCCGCAATTTCATTTAAAGTAGGTATGAAATGAACAATAGATTTGATAGAAGAAATTTTTTAAAAAAAGCTGGCATGTTTGGATGTGCAGCTCTGACTTTCAATATGATGCCAAAGGTTGGAGTTGGATCCGCATGGGCCAGCGATAATACAAAGTTACTGATCCTAAATCTGCAAGGCGGTTGTGATGGTCTAAGTTTATTCCAGCCCACCAGCGGTGGTGTTTATGATACGTTAAATTCCTTAAGGCCTACACTGTGCGTCGATCCGATCTCCCTTTCACAAACTGCTGATGGTTATGGTTTTCATCCTTCATTAACAACATTTAAATCGCTATACGATTCTGGTGATCTTTTAAGCATTCTCGGTGTTGGCATTGAGAATGGATCTTTGTCACATGCTGATGCCGAAGTAGGAATTGCGCGTGGTGTCAAAGATAGATTGACTCCAACGGCAAGTGGATTTATCTCCAGAATTGGCAAAGAAAAGAATTGGTCTGGCTTAGAAGCAGTTAGCATTACCGGAACTGATTTGGCTTTTAGTGGCACTAGTTTTTCAGCAATGCAAGTTAATGGTTTAAATAATTTAAAATTTATTGGAGATACGACTCAAAGTACTCATGAGAATAGTTATAGGTCAGATCAGATTTATGAGTTATCTAAAGAATGGCCAACTTCTGAAAACAAGCCAAAATTTCAAGAATTAATTAAATCTATTGATTTAGCTTCCAACAATTCTGATTTAGTTCAAGCTGCATTAAGTGAGGCTACTTTTTCTCAAGCGTATCCAAATAGTTCTCTTGGAAGACTTTTTAAAGATGCCGAAGTTCTTTTAAGTGCCACCTCATTTAATTCAAGAGTAGTAAATCTACGGTATCCTGGATACGACACCCACTCAAATCAAGCCAACGTTCTTTTAAGCAATCTCAATCGTGTTGAAGCCGCACTTTCTGTATTTGTTTCCAATATGAAAACCAGAGGATTATGGAACAATCTTATTATCCTTGTAATGTCTGAATTTGGTAGAAGAAATAAGGAAAATGGTTCTCAAGGAACAGAGCACGGTGGAGCAAATACTTTTTTCCTAGCTGGTGGACCAGTAAATGGCGGAAACATAGTTGGAGAACTTACTTCTTCTGATTTAACAAGTAATAGCTGGTTAGATCCAAAATATAATGTTTCTGAAGTTTATTCGCAAATTTTGGCTAAGATGGATTTGGATCCTGAAAAAATTATTGGGGAAACAAGTGGACCATCTTTAGCAGGAATTTTAACTTAATATGATAAGGAGAAAATTAACTATGATTATTAACAAGAGCATTCACCTTGAGTGGGTGTTGTTCTTGGTATTCGCATTAGCTGCAACATCATCCGGCATTGTTTACGCACAGGTAACTTGTGATCCAGAAACTGAGAATTGCGGACCGCCAATATGCGATCCGTTAGATCCAGACTGTGATCCAGGAAGCCCGTCAGATCCTCTTTCATTGCTTCAGCAACTTGCTGATCAATGTGTACCAGGGGAGGTGACGTTATTTGACTTGATTGAGCATACACAATTGTTAATTCAAAATGTTCAATCCGGTAATATTAGCGCCCCGAATGCAAGAATTGTCTTTGGTAAATTGAGAAATTGTTTACCAAGGCCAAGATTTTTTAGGAATATTCGGCGAAGGTAGAAAAGATAGGCAAAAATTAGAAGTGGTGGCCAGATAATTGGTCATCACTTCTTTCTAATTACAAAATAACTTCCAACTCCCACAATCAGAATATGAATCGTGCTAATAATCATACCGCGCCAGTTGTTGTGCTCGGCGGCTGCCAAGATTAAACGAAGGACGAGAGCTAATCCAATTAAGGTTATTGATAGAGAGAGATTACGATTAAAAGTTTGTATTGGAGTTGTCACATTGGATAAAATAAGCTCATGAATTATTTCTTTAATTCTAAGATTATCGAAGAAAATTCAATCTTTCTTCAATCATTGCTGGATTACCCTCATAATTCCTTAGGGTTTCTTGCAATGACACAGGGTCGAGATCTAAGTGAATAGCTACCCAGGCGAAGCTGAATGGTAGTTTCGGTGTAAGTTGTCCAAAAAGCCATTGGCGAGCACTACGTACTTCATGGCGGTCGCATTGGGCTGAGCCAAAGGCATCACAGATAGCCCTAGCTAATACCGCCGCTAACAGGTTTCTTTCCGGTTTAACAGGGGAAAGAGATAATTGACTATCGGAACTATTTGAAGAGAAGAAATTACCAGCTGCTGATGTGTTACTCATAGATTCCTAACTACCTCCGACTATGTTGAAAAAAACTAACGATTTCGACAGGTAAAACCACTTAGCTTTAACTCACCTAAAGCTTGTAGCGAGTTAAGATAAAAGAGTCAATATAATAGCTATGTTGAATCACGACTCGGATACTTAAATAATCTATAAGGGGGTTAGGCGTTTAAAATGGTTCTATACCGGTAAACAGTGATATAGTAACGATGGTTTAAATCAGACAAGCTTGACATTTTATATGAGGTTTCTTAGTATCGCGACCTCGTAATTCGTTAGTATTTTTAGGGATTTTTTTAATGAGCAATAGTAAGCTTTTCGTTAGTAATCTTGATTTCGAACTTAAGATGGATGATCTAAAAAAGATCTTTTCTGAGTTTGGACCTGTCGTAAATATTACCCTCGTTGCAGATAGAGAGACAGGTAAGTCACGTGGATACTGTTTTATTGAGATGGCAGTTCCAGAAGATGCTCTAAAAGCAATTGATGCTTTGAACACTAAAGTTTTTAATGGTCGTCCAATCAGTGTTGCTGAGGATCGTGGTAAAAAAGCTGTAACACAAGAGGCACCTCAGTTTTTACAACCAATGCAAAGAGTTCTTTTCTTTAAAAAGAAAAGTAAGTTGGATCCTTTCGAAGAAAATCCAAAATTGCAAATTGATTTCCGAGATATAAGAATACTTTCCCGCTACCTAAGTGATCGTGGTCGCATTCTTCCACGTAGACTAACTGGTCTCAGTGCTTACAATCAAAGACGTATAGCAAAAGCTATTAAGCGTTCTCAGAATGTGGGTCTATTAGGATTCTCTGGAGCTGTTTAAACATTCAGTTTGTCCTGACCTTTTATTTTATACATTTTGGTTATATTCAATTTCTCCTGCTGAGTATTATCGTACCCAGCAAGTAGAAGAAATTGAATATACCTCGATTCAGAACAAAATTTAAAAGGTTAAATTACTTTTTAGATTATTATTTTTTCTTATTCCAAATTTTATCTCCAGGCACGTGAAATACTTTTCCCTGGCCTTTTTCAACTTCATCAAGCATTGCAGCATCACAGATCTGCTTTAATACATGTTTAATTCGATGCCCACTCGATTCGATAATTTCAGCGGCTTGCTTTTGTTCTTCAGTATTATTCTCAGAAGTTTTAACCAAAAAGGCTGCTCCCATTACTGCGCCAAGAGGATTATTAATTTCATGTCGTAAAGTTGAAACTAAAGTTTGAATTGTTTCAAGACGAGCTGATTGTATCTTTGCAGTTGTTAGTTCACGATAGAGGCGATTCCGATCGATCACTCCGCGCACTAAAGGTTCAAATAAGGGTTCTGAGATATGAACTTTATTCAGAAAGAAAGTTGCTCCAGCTTGAATTGTAGCGCCAGGGATTTGTGGATTATCATCTGAGCTTACTGCTAAGACAGCCAAATCGGCTAGGCAGCCCTCTTTCAAAAGTTCAAGTCCCCGACCATCTGGAAGATGTTGATCTAGAAGTACAAGGTCAAAATCAATTGTATTTGATTTAAGAAAAATACGAGCGTCTTTAAGATTATCAAAAATTGTAGATTTAAGATTCGGATCAATTTTTTTTAGACGTAATTCGACTAAGTGTCTAAAAGAAGCGTCATCATCAATAATTAGGACTTCAAGAGCCATAGCTAGGGAAGGTACAATGCAGAATATATATTTTCAAGAGACGTATTGAATTAACAAATTGAAAACAAAGCAACTCTTTATTATTCAAACAATCTGGTTTTAATCATATCGTAAGTCCAAAGAGAACTTTCCGAAAGAAAATATTTTTTGGACTTATGATCCCCGTCAGGGATAAATATAGTAGCCCTCTTCAAGGTTGGATAGAAATCTCGCTTGGTCTTAATTCCTGCTTAGTTACAAGTTCGAAATACACTCCATTTTTAGAAATTAATTCAGAATGATTTCCGCGTTCGACGATCTGGCCATCTTTGATGACTAAGATTTGATCAGAATTTTTAACCGTTGAAAGTCTATGAGCAATCGCTATTGTGGTTCGACCTTTCATTACTCTATGTATTGCTTCTTGGACCAAAGATTCATTGGCACTATCGAGCGCTGAAGTTGCTTCATCTAATATTAAGATTTTAGGATTTTTAAGAACTGCTCTGGCGATTGCAAGGCGTTGCTTTTGACCACCACTTAGTTGAATACCTTTATCGCCAACATGTGTGGCAAATTTCTTTGGTAGACTTTCAATAAATTCTAAAAGATTTGCATCTCTACAAGCCTGTTCCATCTCACTTTGTGAAGCCTCATTTTTTCCATAGCGTAGAATCTCTTCAATAGTTACAGAAAATATTTCTGGATCTTGAGCAACTATTGCCATTGAGGATCTTAAAATTGATGGATCAATATCTTTAATTTTATTGCCATCGATAATAATCTCCCCAGAATTAGGATCGTAGTATCTCAAAATTAAGCTTACTATTGTTGACTTTCCGCCGCCGGAAGGTCCAACCAAGGCAACAGATTGACCAGGCAATGCAGTAAAGGAGATCGAGCGTAAAACTTCATGATCTGGCCGGCTGGGATAGGCAAAGCTTATGTTATCAAAAATTATTTCGCCGTTATTGATATTTGTTTTGGCTTGATTACCAATTCTTTCTACTTTTGTATCACGATCAATGATTTCAAATATTCTATCAGCAGCTCCTAAAGCCTGAGAAAATTCGGCAAAGGTACTAGAAAGAAAAGCAAAGGAGATTGCAACTAAAATTCCATAAAGGAGAAAAGCGGTAAGGTCCCCAATACTTAAATTTCCTTGATTCATTAAGGAAATTCCGATTGCTAAAATCGCAACAATAGCTCCATTCATCAATACGCTAGTGAAGGAAGCAAAGAAGGCAGCAACCCAGGTTCGAAATCTTGCCAAAGCCAAGGTATTATCGATCGCCGATCCGTATCGTCCTTGCTCAAAGAATTCCTGAGTAAATGCTTTAACAGTTCTAACTCCGTATAATGTTTCTTCAGCAACAATGTTAGCTTTACCCAACTCAGCTTGCATAGCTTTGGATGCTGCTTTGAGTTTTTTACCCAGGAAAATAGAGATGCCAATTAAGATCGGTAGCAAAATTATAATAACTAAGGTTAGGCGAACCGACATAAAAGCCATTAGAATAATTCCAACAATGACTTGTATTCCGTATCGGAGTAGTACTGAGATGTTTAGACTGACTGCGGTTTGAACCTGTACAGTATCAGTTGCCAGACGCGAAACTAAATCACCAGCTCTTTGGGTATCGAAAAATTCGACATCTTGAGTGACTAGTGATTTAAAAAGATCTTTCCTAAGTTTAGCAACCGCCTTATGACCTACCATTCCGAAAATATAGGAACGCCAGTAAAAACAAAATCCTTGAAGTGTAATTAATAAAACTAAGCCTAGGATGACTGTTGTCGTATTCTGACTAATATAAGTAAGGTTCTCAGCATTTAATAACCTTCTTATAACTTCAGGAAATAGAAGGTTAATAAAACTGCCACCTACAAGAAAGATCATTCCAATTAAGATTTCTTTGCTGAATGGTTTTGCAAGACCAATTAATCGTAGGCTTAGATTCTTACGATCAAGTTTTGATTTTTGAGTTGCTACCGTGTCGTTCATAATTTTATAGTATTTCGCGAGCCCATGCATTTGCTAAAGAATCTGCATATTCATTCCAAAGATTGTGATTATGCGCTTTGATCCAGGTTAGCTTGGCTTTTGGTTTACTTTGAGAAAGTTCGAAAAGTTCTTGTACAAGCTCAAGGTTTGCAATCGGACCAGTTTTTCTTTTCCAACCCCGAGCTTTCCAAGCTGGTGCCCAGTCATTAATGGTTTGTACACAGAGATTACTATCAGTATAAACAATAACTTCCTCATTAGCTGGAACCATTTTAAGTGCTGCAATCAAAGCAGTTAATTCCATGCGATTATTTGTAGTTTGTTTATCATGACCATGTGCTTGCTCCACTACCTTACCATCTTTAACAAAGACAGCACCCCAACCTCCCGGGCCAGGATTGCCATAGCAAGATCCGTCAGTAAATGTTCCAGTATTTGGTCCTGCCGAAAACATTTTTAAAACTTGAGCTAGAGTCAGATTTTGAATGGTAGTAACAGAATTCATTGTTATATTTTTTCTCCGATTATTCTTCTGACAATTACATTTTTTCTACAAGGGGCACGCCCAATAATTTTAATCCCGATCCTAAAACATGCTTGACTGCCATGAACAAAGCTAGTCGAGATGAAGCTAACGGGTTTGCAACATTTTCGCTAACAACAAATAGATCTCTATATGAGCGTGAAAACGCCTTAGCCAAATCAACTAGGTAGTGAGCTATGTAATAAGGCTCGTAATCAATCCCAGCTTTTTCTACAACTTTTGCAAATTCAGTTAATAAAAGAGCTAATTCATAAGCACTTTCTTCTTTTAATAAAGATGCATCAAAGAGAGAAGTATCAATCCCAGCTTTTTTTGCATTTGCTTCGATGCTATTTAGTCTTGCAAATGCGTACTGAAGATAAGGACCAGAATCTCCTTGGAAATTTAATGCCTCAGTCCAGCTAAATTGAAAGTCTTTAATATTGCTGTTACTTAAAAAGTAAAAATACGTTGAGCCAATCGCCACAGCCTCGGCAATTAGATTTTCATCTGTACCTTCGGGGCGTTTTTGTACTTCAGTTTTATAAGCTTCCAGAGCACGTTCTTTAGCTTCGTTTATGAATTCCTTAAGAGAAATACCGCCACCTTCCCGTGTCTTCATGCCGGGCACAAATCCAAAAGCCACATGTGCCATTTTCTCAGCCACGGGGTGTCTCATTTTATGAAGGATATCTATCAATTGAGCAAAATGAAGACTTTGTTGATTAGCAACAACGTAAAGAATTTTTTCAGGATGGAAAGTTTCTTCACGGTAAATAGCAGTTGCAATATCTCTAGTGATATATAGAGATCTACCGTCTTCGGTAAACACCCTAGCAAAGCCTAATTTCTTGCCACAATCAACACCCAAGGCCCCACGAGATTCTTCTAAAACGCCACTATCTCGAATTTTTTGCTCAACAGTCGCAAGTTGATCTCTAAAAAATGATTCGCCAGTATAATGATCAAACTTGATACCAAGTCGATCATACATAGCCTTGAAATAATCCATCGAAATATCGAGACACCATTGCCAGAACTTTGTTGCTTCTGGATCCGCAGCTTCAAGCTTTATAAAATAGTCGCGGGCCATCTGATTTACATCAGGCTTTCCAGCATCTTGGCTCGCAACTTTTCCCTCATCCTGAGCTTTTCGTAAATTAGAAGCTTTTCTATAAAGTTCAACTAAATCATCAACATTTGCATTATTAGGAACATCCCAAAGTTTGCAGCCAGCCCAGACAAAACCAAATTGTGTACCCCAATCACCTAAATGATTAATGCTAATAACATTGTAACCTAAATGTTTATAAATCTGGGCCAGTGAATGTCCAATCAACGTTGTACGAAGATGTCCAACATGAAATGTTTTGGCGATATTTGGAGAGGAATACTCAACAATTAAATTTTTATTATTAAGTTTTTTTCTTGCAAAGCAGTGTTGTTCTTGTAAGATTTTTGGAACGATGCTTTCAATAATCTGCTTTCGATCAAATTTGAAATTTATATATGGGCCTGTGGGTGTTGCTTCACTTATTCCATCTGGGAGCTTAAGCTCAAGAGTGAGTTTTTTTGCACATTCAGGCGGAGATAATTTCCAAGATTTTGCAAGTAAGAAGCAAGGAAAGGCGATATCTCCGTGTTCTCTTTGGGAAGGCTTAGTTAAAGCTTTTATAACTACCTCCAGCTCAAGGCCGGATAAGGAGGCAATGTTATTAGCTAATTCTGCTTGGATTTTTTCACTACTCACGTTGAAGCCACTGAAAACATTATAGAAAATTTATCTTAACTTAAAGGAAAATTATTATCCATTATCGGTGTTTAATGCGTTTTTTAAGAGGTTTTCTTCTATGAAACGGTAAGGCTAAGATTGTTCATAACAAAGTGTAAGAAACAAAAAGCTCTAAATTATCAAAGTGAGCTTAAGAAATTTTAGCGTGGAAGTAGTAGTATGGTCGATAATAGAGATGGAATGGAATCTGCTGTTGGTTTAGGTAGTGGCATCGCTTCTATGGAGTTGCTTAGCACCAGATCAACAGAGATAGCTCCGGATCGAGGATTAGAAAATGAAGTTGTTCCAAGTCGGGAAAGAAGTGACCTTCCCGAGGCTCCAAATTTAGATAATGATACAAATAACGAATTTCTAATAAGTCTAGCATATCATGATGCCTTTGCAGCCCAGAGAAGCCTGTTTGGCGATAAGGAAATTGCTGATTTCGCGTTGGCAACTGCTAGAAAAGATTTTGAAAGAAGCTTAGGAATAGAGAACGGAACTTTTCGAGCGCAAGCTCATGCATTTTTAGAGAGGTCAAAGCATTCTGATTTTTTACCTTAGGTTTTATGTCTAAAAAATCCTTAGAAGAACTATTTTGGATAGTAATTGATGGCTGGGCATATGGTATTAAGCAATATCCTGGTGAAATTTATCCTGAATTAGTTTATCGCGTTGTAAGAGAACTTCGAACAGATATCCAACTAGCAATACAATGTAATATTTTAGTGGATGTGATGCTGATAACAGAAAAATTTTCAGCGGCAGCTAAATATCTAGTTCCTGAAAAGGAATTGGCATTTAATATCTTGGCTCAATTGCCGTGTCCAAGTGAGCTAAAAACAGAAGATCAACTTTATACATTAGCCCAAACAGTAGACCGAGTTGAGCAGATGTACCCCGGTGCCGTAGTTTCCCGTCTTGAGAAAAAATGGCAATTAAATCAAGCTCAAGCGGCTTAATCTTTCTTGTGTCCAAAGTCAGTGTAAAAGCATCTTACTAAGATGCCATCAAATTTAAATGCAAAATTTCCACTAATTTCAGTCATTACTGTATCTTACAATCAAGGTAAGTACATAAAGCAGACTATTGATTCTGTCTTAGCCCAAGAATATCCAAATTTTGAACATATTATTGTAGATGGAGGCTCAACTGATGAGACCGTATCAATCTTAAAACAATATCCTCATTTGAAGTGGACTTCCCAAAAAGATAACGGTCAATCCGATGCATTAACGCAAGGATTTAATCGGGCGGAGGGTGAGATTATTTGCTGGCTTAATTCAGATGACTGGCTGGCACCTGGAGCCTTTCATGCGGTAGTACCAGAACTAAAAAATGCCAAGATTGTACTTGGTCGAGCTACCGAAACAGATGAAGTCGGAAATCCAAAGCAAGAGATTAAAAATACTGCCCGAACTTTTTACGATATGTTGCGCTATTGGATCCCATACGCATGGCTGGCACAAGTCTCAGTATTTTTTCGACGTGAATTTATTGAAGAAGTTAAGCGAGCTGATGGGACTTTCTTAGATAAGAGTTTATATTTTTGCATGGATTACGATCTGTGGATGCGCTTTGCCCAAAAAACATCTTTTACAAAATGCATCAATCAGAATCTTTCATTTTATAGAATGTCTGATCAAAATAAGACTGGTGCGCATGCTCTAATGGCACAAAAGGAAAATTCAAGAGTTTTTAGAAGATATTTAGATTGTGATATTGTTCGTGAACATGAGCTTTCCTTTATTATTCCAGCAAATGCTTGTTCAGCAGAATTAAAAGTTACCCTGGAGAATTTATTAAAACAGACAGCTCTTGATTTTGAAATTGTAATTGTAGATTACAGTGGTGATAGAGCCGTTGGTAAAGCCATTCAAGATTTGGCTTGGACACTTTGGGAATCACAATCTTATGTGCCATTTCGTTTTGAGAAATGTGCAGGTAAGAACATACTTGATGCATTAAACTGTGGAATAGATGAATCCCGTGGTTCCATAGTTTCTTTTTTGAATCCGGGTGATATCCCAACACAAAATTTTGTTGAATTCTCTTTAAAAACATTTGCAATTGATTGGGTTGGAATGTTAATGCCGCGTTTGGAAGGAGTCAGTGACATGCCTTCTCAGATGTGTTCACAAGGATCGCCATATATAACTCTTGATGGAGTTCTTCAAAGTCAGCATTTCTTCCCTCACTTTGTTGCTCGCAGAATTGCGCTAAAAGAAATCGCAGGATTTTCGGAAACAAATGAACCTGTTTTTTCAGCCAAAGAGATGTATGCCAGATTACTTTTAAAAGGTTGGCATGTTTTGGCAGCAGAGGATTTAAGAATTAAGCCAGGCAAGATCGATCTTTCAAAAGAAAATGCTGATTTAAAAGCTCAGAAAGAATTAGTTTCTACAAGAATTATTGTAAGTATTGCAAATGAATATGAATCAGATCCTTTCTTAAGATTTAAAGCAGAAAATGGACAAGCTCCTCAGTTTAGTGCTGAACTTTTTGAAAAGGCTCGTGCAGTGTTACCACCAGAATTAATTCCAAAGAAAACTGTAAGAAAGATTGTCAATCAAAGCTCGGTTTTATCAAACGATTCAAGTAAGCCTACTTTTCTTTTTGTTCATACCGATCATCCTATCGATCCTCTTGGCTCAAATGGTGGAGCGGAGATGGCAACAATCTATCAAGCACGAAATATTGCAAAACTTGGATTTAAAGTCATTGTTGGAGCGATTTTGCCTAATGGCAATAAGATCGATCAAGGTGTTGAGTTTCAAGATCTAACTTTGAATTATGATGTTGAAAAGTTATTAAAAAAAGTAGCGCAACAAGGAGAGTTTGCACTTTATTCAACTGGAAAATCTTTGCCATTAGTACTTTCAAAAGACATAAAGCAATGCAAATTCCGCGGACTTATTTCACATGTTGGAAGTATTGGTGATATTGGACTTCGACCGGAAGTTTTTGCAAATCATGTAGATAAAATTGTATGCGTATCAAAAGCGCATCAGCAAAAACTTATATCTGAAGGAATTTCGAATTCCTTAACGACAGTAGTGTCGCATGGAGTTGATCGAGCTATATTTTCTGCTACTCCATCTGAGATGCATAATCCAATGAATCTGGTTTTTAGTGGTGCAATTGTTCCCGATAAAGGTGTGCATCTTTTGCTTGAAGCCTTTATGATTTTAAAGTCAAATTTTCCTGAACTTACTCTTGATATTTTTGGAAGTGCTGCCATGTGGAGTAGGCAAGAATATTTAAATTTAGAAGATTATCAAACAAAGATTCCAGGTCTTCGATATCATGGTAAAGTTTCGCCAACTCGTATGGCCCAAGCTTTTCAAGGTGCCGGATTATGTATTGCTCCATCAATTTGGTTTGAAACTTTTGGGCTTGGTTCAGTGGAAGCTCAATCTTGTGGTTGTCCCGTAGTTGCTTTCAATGTTGGTGGTTTAGCAGAAGGAATTATACCTTCAGAAACTGGAGTAATTGTTCCAGAAATTTCAAGTACAGCTCTAGTAACTGCAATTGCACAATTACTTTCAGATCCTGCAAAACTTAAATATATGTCGCAAAGATGTGCTCAGTTAACTGAAGAGAGATTCTCTTGGCAGCGATCGGCAAAAGCTCTTGTTGAGGCAGCTTTACCTAATTAATTATAAAATCCCTTGCCCATTTTTGCTCGAACTTTAATACCATCACAGGCTTTAAAACGTGGACCATGAGCAGCCTCTAATTTCTCAAGATTCTCTAGTAATTTTGCAGCGCCAATCGCGTTTGCGTAATAAATTACGCCACCTCTAAAAGGAGGAAATCCAATGCCCATAACAGATCCTAAGTCGATCTGATTTGCGGCTTCTTTACCGGGAGCCCCAGCCACACCTTCATCAAGACAGCGAACAGCTTCATTTAAAAGATTTGATAGAAGGCGGTCAGCAAGAGGTTCGTAAGAGCTAACTTCAACTTCAGGTTTTGTAACTCCTAAAAGTGTTCTTAAATCTGTAAAAGGAGTTTCGGTTTTGCCACTAAAATCATAAAAACCTTTTCCGTTTTTACGACCTAATCGTCCGGCTTTGTGCATTTTTTCAGCAAGTGGAGGAGCGGCCATTCTATCTCCGTAACCGTTATGAATTACTTCTGCAACATGTGCACCAACATCGAGACCAACTTCATCTAAAAGTCTAATTGGTCCCATTGGCATGCCAAATTTTAAAGCGGCCTTATCAATGTCTGTAATTTTATAGCCATCCATAACCATGTACATGGCTTCATTAAGATATGGAAATAAAATTCTATTAACTAAAAATCCTGGAACATCATTTACAATGATCGGGTATTTACCAAGCTTGGTTGAAAGAGCTGCTGTTAAAACAACAGTTTTATCACTCGATTTTGCACCGCGTACAATTTCAACCAAAGGCATTTTAGGTACTGGATTAAAGAAATGCATGCCGATTACGCGTTCTGGACGTTCAATAGAAGATGCAATTTCAGTAACAGATAATGATGAAGTATTTGTGGCGACAATAGCATCAGGTTCAATCCTTTTTGAAATATCCCCCAAGATTTTCTTTTTAACCTTCATGTCTTCAAATGCTGCTTCAATGGCAAAATTAACAGAGCCAAAAGCCGGTGCATCTGATTCTCGTTTTTCAACTCGATTAAGAATAAGATTTTTATCTTGCTCAGAAAGGTGGCTAGCTCGGCTGAGATCCTTTTTGATCTGAGCTATGCCTTTATCAATTGCAGCTTCGCTTCTATCTTGTAAGATTACTCGATGTTCATTTTGTGCAAATAGTCCAGCAATACCAGCACCCATTGTGCCCGCTCCAATCACAACTCCATAGAGACCCTTCAATTCACCACGCGCAGACTTGCCAAGACCCTTTGCGCCTTCAGTTAAGAAAAATAAATTCACTAAGGCTTTACATTCCGGAGTTACGATCATTCTGCCGAGTTCTTTAGCCTCTAGCTGTAGACCGGCTTTCATTCCATGTCCAAGTCCATAGATTGCTGTTGCTAAAGCAGTGGGCGGAGCCGGATAGAAACCTTTAGTTTGTTTTGCTAACAACTTTGTAGTTTGGTTATTTACAATTGAACGACCAAGCGCAGTAAAGGTCAGGAGTTTGTTGATAAATTTAATAGGTTTTCGTTTAAGATTCATGGCTCCCGAAGCTACTTTAATAGCAGTATCAAGTAATCTATCGTAGGCTACCATCTCATCTACAAGACCTACGTCTTTAGCTTTTTTGGCACGCAGGGTTTTACCAGAGAGAATAATATCAAGAGCAGCGGGTAATCCGATAAGGCGCGGCATCCTTTGAGTTCCACCAAATCCAGGAATAATACCAAGTTTAGTTTCGGGAAGACCAATTATGCT
>JAWXBT010000056.1:0-10421 GCA_034440315.1 bacterium | reverse complement strand
GTTTTAAGCGATGCTTTCAACCTTGTGGTTCCATGACAATCTTCACACATAATTTCTACACTTTGTGCAACTTCCCCATAAATATGACCATCGCCATGGTTATCTTGACTAAAATGACAGTCGGTACAATGCATACCTTTATCTAGATGAATATCGGCCATGTGAACCGCTTTTTTAAATTTACTTGGATCTGTATCTGAAACAATTTTATTTTTAGAATCCAAAAGATTCCCTTTTCGATCTCTTTTAAAAATTGCTCTAAAATTCCAACCATGCCCGTGATAATCAGCGAATTGGGTGGATTTTAAGTTTGGATTTAGTTCGCTAACTTTTTTAAGAAAATCAATGTCTGTCCATTTGCCACGCGCAGCTGCTTCTTCAGGATTGTGATCAAGTGAAGTAAACATTTCGTCATCAGTTGGATACTTTTGCTTCTCTGGCCACATTGAAGGTGCGTCTGATTCATAATCCCACATGGTATAACCAAGATAACTATTCACAAACATATTTGGTTGATGCATGTGGCAAACCATACACTGGCTTGTTGGAATTGATCTGGTGAACTCGTGCTTTAGTGGGTGTCCTTCTTCTGTTTTTGAGATTGTAGGATCCGCGGTTAACGATTTTCCTTCATGACCAGCAGCAGCATAAGGTCCAGAGTGTCTTGGATCGCGATCGTTAGCATAAATTACATGACACGAAGTACAACCACTACTTCTATAATCTCCTGGATGATCGTTTGTACCCATCATTGATAAATGTGGATCATTTAAGCGAGTCTTATGAATATTAAGAACTGGCACAGAAATTCTATTGCCTGTAGCTAATCCTCGGTTTGATTGCCTTATGTCCGGTCGACCTGGTTCCTCGAGTCTATTAGGCAACCCAATCTCAGGAAATTGAGTCTTAATTGAAATGCCACCTCGTTCAAACACTCTAAAATTATCTCCGGGAGGAACGATTTCCCACGAGGGCAATGGTAACAGTTTGGGTAATGCACCCATACTCATTCTCTCTTCAGTAATATTTTCATCAAGTATTGATTCGGGAATTCCCTCCCTACTGTAACTTTCTCCAAGAACATACTTTTTATATGGCAATATATTATTATTGTAAGAGGCTCCACCCCAAAACATAGCTGAAGTTGTCATTAAACTTTTCTTAACAGCAATAACTGTCTTTGCATGACAACCACCACAAGTTTCAGAGGCAACACGCAAATCTCCAGGATTTATAAATTTTACAAACTCAGCCGACTCGTTGATTAACTTTGAGTAAGTTCTTTTAGGATTTGCAGAGGTCGGCCAATTTTCAGGATTATCTGCAAGTACATGGGCTTTCGATTTTGCAATATCATAATCTTTAGATCCGTTTACTAAACCAACGGATCTAATTTTAGGATTCCCACCATGGCACTGAGCACAACCAATAATAACTGCTGGATTAGTATGCATAGTACCAGCCTCAGTTTTTGTATGACAGTCGAGACAACCTTCACTCGAGGCAATTGCCTCTTCTTCGCTGATAATCGGCCCGATTGGAACTATTGGATCTTCAGCAAAAACTGTAGATATGCCAAAAAGAAAGAAAGAAAGAAGTATATGTAAAAATCTGAAATTCATTTTTTATTTTTTAATCAATACACTAAAAGCATGTTAGTAAAAAAACTATACAAAGTGTTATCTCCATAAAGATTCTCGATCCCATTACCCGGCAAAAGAGCAGATGCTCCAAATTTAAACTGCACGTTATTATTAATAAAGGGTCGATAAATTAGTCCAGCAGAAAGATCGAACCCAATATTTCGACCAAAGGAACCATCTTGTCTTAATACTTGCAGAGGCTCAACTTGATCAAACTGCAAGTAACTATAATTTGTTATTAATTTAAGTTCTGGAGTGAGTTCAAAATCTACTCCTAAATTTACTAACCTCAACCCTGGATTTACAAAATTAGACTGTCCTTCCTCTTTCCCTGCTCTAAAATCAGGCAATAAACTATTCTTATTCACCAAGAAAACTTCACCACCAGCAATCAACGGCAAAGCTTGTCTCTGCCAATATGATAGATCCCCACCTGCAAAATTAGGATTATCGACAATTGCATCAAATCCAGTGGCCGTTCCATCGAATGGATCACTATCTCCTGAAGCCCACATTGCCGAAGCTCTAACTCTTATCCAATCCATGTCGTATGAGATCTCTTCAGCAACCATGCCAGCCATTATATCCTGTTGAGCCCCAGCAATAGGATTATGAGATTCGGATCCTACAACAAAATAAGCAGCTCCAGTGGTATTGAATCTTCCAATGTGTCCATCATTTGCTAAGCCAAAATAAGTTGTATAAATATTTTTATTTCGCTCATCTCCTAAAGAAGCTGGTCTACGAAGAACTCCATTTTGATCATAATGAAATCCTTCATTTCCAGCTGTATCTTCTCGATAAATAACACTGGCAGATAACTGATGTCCTATCACAGGAGCATCTTGCCTAAAAAGGTTGAGTAGAAACACATTTTCATGACGACTATTCATGGTGTTAATTCCAGAATTTGTATCTTTATCAAGTCTGGAAAATGCAGCCAAATTATACTGCCATTGATTATTATCAAAGTTTCCAAAAAATCTGACTCCCGGAGCAGAGTCAGTAAATACGAATCCTCTAAAGTCGCTTTGAAATTCCTGAATTCCAATTCTGGAAGAGACGAAGTCGTATCGCTTACTGATATTTGCGAGATGTACATCAGCAAATAATTCTAAAAACCCAATATGCTGATCATCTCTGTCGGTTCCCCGAGCAGGATTAATATTTAAAACGCCCGTTTCTTCAGATTCGACATGGTTAAAATTAAAAACAGGAGTAACCCTTAGTTCGTATTCTGGTGGCTTAAAAGTTGTATTCCCTCTTATAAGAGAGAATGAAGTCACAATGTTTTCTACAGAAGCACTTAACATTCCATTTCCGAGGGTATTAGTGCGGCCACTTTTGGAAGTTGAAGCACCTCCAACAGGCAATGCAATTTTAGTTCTTTCGAATAAAGTATCTGAGATAATTCCAATATTTAAAAACCATTCGTGCCCAGCAGAACCAAAAATAGGCAAATCTCCTTTTAAAACATTCTGATTATAGGGATCATACCATTTACCTGTGTAAAACTGTCTCCAACGATCAGGGATTGAAACAAATTCAGATGCTGTTGAATTTATATCGAGAACTGACTCATAGATATATGGCGAAAAAATAACTTTCTTATCAGTCCCAGGGAGTTGTCGAGAGGCTGCGAGATCGTCGGCTTTTAGTTTTGAGGAATCAGTCAACAAGATTAATAAAAAAATCCCAAGAATAATTTTGAGAAATTTCTTCACTTACATCCCCTCACAAACTCGTTGATCATTACTGCCTCTAAAAGGTCCTTCAGGACAGTTTACATAACGAAGTCTTGTATCAGGAACTGGTGTCTCAATTAAATCCGACCGAATTGCAATTGGAGCATTAAATCCTAAAACTGAATCACCTATATTTTGATGTCCTGCATGATCAAGTCCGACTCGACTTGCTCCGTAAAAAGCGATGAGATCATCTTGGTCGACTCCATCTCCACTAACTCCGATTCCGCCTATGAGCACAGCATTTCTATACAGAGGGAAAGATCCAGGAAAAATTTGAATGCCATTTCTAAGCTTATTTCCAAAGACAGATGAATCTGTACAACTATCCGGAATTGAAGAAGGAGGGTTTGTGGGTACTCCTAAAGGTTGCACTAAGCGTTGAAAAACTAAATCTAATTGCAATCCAGTATTAAATGGGCTCCATGTTCTGCCAGGTAAACCAGGAAATGGTAATGACAATGGTCCATTAGAGGAACCATCAATTCCATCTGGATAAAATGGTCTTGATAAATTACCAATGCTTCTATTTGAAAAGGCACGGCTTCCAAAATTATTTCCTTGTCCCAGAAAACCAGCCGCTACTCCTGCGTAGTCTTCGAAGGCACCAACACCATTTTTGGCTCGTGCAGAACTTAGTAATCCTGAAGCATTTGTAGAGCTAAAGAACTGAGCTGTTCGAGCTTTTTGCAAAGCTACATCTAATCCAAAAACTGGAGCATCGGAACTTCTTACCATACCTAATGGTGTACCTTCAGTGTCAACAACCCAAATTGAAACGTGGGCTTCACTATCAAGGGGTCGTCTAATAGCTGCTCTTGTTCGAAAAGCGGTAAGCAGAGAAGAATCTAAAATGGCTTCGACTTCATTTGATTTTAGTTCAATACCACCTGGCAAAACGGAACCATTTCTTGAAGGAAATCTTGGATTTCCAGCAGAATCGGTGAGCACCGCAGCACTTACCCCTGCCCTGTTAGTACGGAAAATTCCTGAATCTGAACTTCCAAAAGTAGCACCTGCTTTGACTTGTCCATTAAAATAAAAAGGTACAACAACAAAAGAGGCTTCTTCTATAACTGGTGCCACTTCAGGCAAAACTTCTAAATCTGAATATGAGATATCTATTGTTCTGAGGGATTTTCCTAAGGCAAAAATTCTATCTCCAGAAATTTCAGAGGGAATCTCGAAACCACCTTGCGTAGCTAATAAAGCAATTCTTTCTTCAAGACTGTCATCAACATCAGTAATATCCCGATCAAATGAATAAATCCCATCTAATTCGATTCCTATTCCACCAACAGGATCCCCAAGTTTATATAGTGGAATTCCACCTGGATCAGCACTTAATCCAAGGGGCAACGGTCTTGGCCCTACCAAGCCCCCTATCTTTGATTTTTTTCCAACTGAAACTCCTCCCAACAATGCAGGATTAACAGTAATTACATCACTACAAATTAGTTGTGAAAACTGTACACCAAACAGAGGCCCTCCTCCTTGCTGACGTTCTCCAGGATTAAAATGTTCTTGAATAATTTGACTAGCAGTACGTGTTGAGAAAGCATTTCCCTGTGAGCTTAAGTAAGATCCCGTTCCAGCTTTTGAAATTGCAGCTAAAGTGGCAGGTACAGAGATTCCTTCCAATCCTCCTACAGCAGCAATTCCACCTGAAATAGTAGAGGTAGGAAGGGCTCCAGGCATAGCATATACAGATAAAACATTTCCGACTCTATCAGTAATTGCTATTGTGGCCTTAACTCCTAAAGTTTCAGCTGCTAAAACTGCTCGACTAGTAATTGCTCTGACTTCCTCCGCAGCTAAGTTAAAATTTGAACAAGATCCATCGCATCCGTGATTTGCAGCATCCAGTCCCTCATTTCCGGAAGACTCTCCACCACCTCCACAACTAGATAGAAAAGATAGACAAACAAGAAAATTAATTAGGAAACGAAGAAAATGCATGAAAGATTACTCTCCAATATTAAGTGAGACAACAATATCTTTAATTGTTCTCTTTTTATGAAAATCAAATTCCTTTGAGTCATGATAGGAGTGACACATAACACAATCAGATTTTATATGACTAAGTTTAAACTCTCCTGAGTGGCAATTTTGACATGTCTCAACACCTGGCAGTAAAAGATCTTCGCTAGAAACAGAATCTCTAACAAGTTGTCCTCTACTCCCATGACAATCTTCGCATTGAACTTCTTCATGAGCAGCATGACTAAACCTAGCTGCCTTCATCCACGTATTGGGAATAGCAGGTTTTAAAATTTCATAGTTACTTCTAGCCTCACTGAGATCATCCAATTTTTTTTCGAAGTGACAAAGATGACAAGCTGTTTTTTCAAATAGTTGCTCTTCAGATTTTCGTGCTTCTTGTACAATCGAATCTCTTGCGAAATCAACGGCCTTTGCTGTATCTCTTTCAACAGTAAACCCTGGTTTTTTTCGAATACTAAATTCTTCTTCTATTTGAGGAGAAGCCGACACTCCCCCCAAGGCAAACTTTGCATATTCTGCAAATAGGTAGTTATAGACGACATCCGGATCACCATGGGGAACTTCATTGAAAGGAAGTCTCTCATCAAAAGATAAAGGGTGACAATTTTTACAATTTTGCTCAAAAGTTATTGGCTCTATATTTTTCCTATCAGCCGAAAGCTTGTGGCAATCGTTACATTGCAGATCCACATTACCATTTGGACCTCGCAAGCCAGGTTGCAAATGAACCTTATGGTTCAATTTGATAGGTGTCGGATCTTTGAGCTCCTCTTTGGAATCAAGTCCCACTTTAACAAAATGAGATCCCTCTTTTGCTAAAGAGATCTTAAATTGAGGATGTGAATCAAAAGTTGAGACATTTAATAACTTACTCTGCGAATCGAAACCTTGAATATTTCCATGACAATCCACACAAAGACTGGATTCTTTCTCAATTAAAAAGTGATCACCTTGATGCTCAATATGACAGTCTACACATTTAACTTGAGGACGTGCTCCTTGGGCTATGAGTTGAGGTAAAACCTCAGCATGCTCGGACATATTATGGCAATTTAGACATTGTTGATCATTAATCGATTGAAATGCTCCATTATGACAAGACTCACATTTATTTTCTATCATCTTGTGATTGCTGGTCATGCGTCCAGGACTCCAGCTATTGCGATTAAAACCAAAAATCGGCAAAAAGCAAAATATTAGAAGAATTCCAACAAAAATTATACTTATTTTAGATATTGAAGGTAAATGTTCATTTAAGGACAATTTAGCAGAAAGAGTTAGTGCAGTTTTTTCTGGATCGAATTTCTTATCTTCATCTCTCTCTTCTAATAGATCGATCAAACCTTGGGCAATTGTAATGCTTAGAAGCACATCACCAATTTTGACTTGATCCTTAGTTTTAAGAGCAGCCTTAGATATCTTTTCGTTATTAAGATAGACTCCAGACTGAGAATCTAAATCGAAAATCCAAGGATTATTGTCTCGCAAATCAATTTCTGCATGTTCGAGAGATATAAGCTTACTTTCGAAAAGGATATTCGAAGATCCACCTCGCCCAATTTTTATTGGAAACTTATCAAATACCTGAGCCCTAGTTTCTCTCTGGCCATTTTTTTTAATTACTTGAATCGTATGTCGTAATTTCATGCCTGATGCCGAGAAAATTTACCAATAATAAAAAACAGAGATAATATGTGCCCACATAACTACAAAAGCTCCACAAGCTAGTGGCGCATGCATATATAACCAAAGTTTTAACCAAAAATGTGTTTTAACTTCCTTTCTAACAAGCTCAGCTAATTCGTATTTTCTAGATAATAAACCAATAAGCTTCACCCCCTCCTCTCTTTCCGTAGAATCAAGTGCTGATACGAGGCTAGCTGTTTCTTTGCTGGAAGGAACCATCAGCGGGTTTCCTAAAAGGCAACTTTTAATAGATGGAGTAAAGGAGAAATCTAATTTTCTAGTCAGAGCCACAAACTCACGAGAACGACGAATAGTTATGCCATCAATACTCACTGAGAGTAATTCTAACTGTTGAATCATCTCCTTAATACTGCCCTTGCCTCTATGAGATTCTATTTCAGGAGCTAAGCTAAAATATGAAATTGCTCCCCAAATTCCTGTTAGAATAGCAAAAACCATTAAGATGTATGCTAAAGTATGAATGTTCCATCCAAAGTGAAAACCTGCATGTAAAGGAACTAATATTAAGAGAACCGTTCCCAACCAAATATGAAAAGCTAATGCACCTTTGAGAGTTGTTTTACTTGAAAAATAACTTCTCTTTCTTATTCCATACCACATTAAAACACACATCCCTATGGCAGATAAAATTCCATAAAAATATCCTAAAAATGTTCCGCCATACGGCAAGCCTATAGGATCATGAAAAGCATAGATCAGGATAAAGAAAGTTGTCGCAGCAAGGCAGATCCAAAGCCAAAGAAAATTTTTGTAATTTAGAATTGTTTCCTGGCGCACTAAATTGCCCCTTTTTTATTAGAGATTAGCTTTAACATTACACTAGGATTTACTCGCATCGCTGCACCAGTTGGACAGGAACGTACACAAGCTGGGCCACTTTCAAGCTGAGAGCACATGTCGCATTTTCCAGCTTTAGCAGGTCCCTTTTCCTTTTTCCCACTATCACTTTTAAGACCAAATAATTTTAATAGTGAAAAACCAGAATCATCTTTTGGATAAACCATTTTAATAACACCATATGGGCAGTTGCTGACACAATTACCACAACCTATGCATGAATCTTGAATAATGACTTCTCCGTCTGGTCGTCTGACCAAAGCATCCGGAGGGCAATCAATCATGCAAAGTGGGTTTTCACAATGTCGACAGGAAATTGGAAGTTGAATCGAGGCAAAACTTTTACCCCCTTTTCGATCTAGACGACTATAGCCACCATGAGTAGCCGCACATGCGGTTTCACAATTATCACAACCAACACAAAGATCAGAATCAATTAGCAAGACATTATCTGCATCACTAACTCCATGGCCTAACATGAAATCTAAAAGGGAACCGGCAGATTCATCGCGTCGAGCAGTAATGTTTTCAATTTCACGTTGCTTTGCAATTGAGGTAATTCTTGAACTAGCTTCAGAGTTCCTAGATAGAACTTCTCGAAAGTCAGATTTACCTATAACAATCATTTCACAAGCAACTGCGGCAGTAACCGTAGCACTTCTGGGAGTAGTTGCTTCTTTAAGTAAAGCCATCTCCCCAACAAAGTTACCTGCAGGCACATAAGTTTGAGTAACATCCTGACCTGATTTACCTAATAATGAGATTTTTACAGATCCTTTTCTTATTACTAAAAGTTCTTCACCAGGATCTCCTTGCTTAAATATAATCTCACCTTTTTTAAAAACCCGAATTTTGGCTTTTGTTGCTAGCTCAGAAATTACGTTTGCAGCTACATCAGGAAAAATAGACGTGGCTAAAGCATTATTCATGAATTTAAGATCAATTGCTTTTTTAACACTTTCTACTGAGGCAATTAATTTAAGCATTAATTTACGAGGTGTTTCTAAAAGCCAGATATCCTCTGCTACTTCAACAGTTGCGGTTCTTCTTCGACCTGAGAGCAGTCCAATCTCTCCAAAGAACTCTCCGGCTTGCACAGGAATCTTTTTACCTGAGTCAAGTAAAATTTCAGCACGGCCAGAGATCACATTGAAAAATGTATCTGTATAATCATTTTTTTCAAATACCTGAGCACCTTTCTTTAATACGTGTACGGTAGAATCTATTATTAATTCCCTATATTGAGGATCACTTAAATCTTTAAATAAAGATAATTTACTTCTTATCAAATCTAAATTTTGTTCAAGATCTCCATCTAAATGCTTAAGTTTCTCTAAGATTAAAATTTGATCTGCCGGCTCAATCGCGTTTCCCAAAATATGCTCAACAACCTCATGCCCTTGATTCATGGCTTGTTTAATAAGGGGATAACCGATCAAGGCTCCAACAATATAAAGGCCAGAAACATTAGACTCATATTTTTTAGAAACTAAAGGCACTGAGCTTATGTCTTGATTTGGAAAATTAATTCCACATCCTTCCAAAAATTTGCGAGGTAATATGGCTCCTATCCTAGCAATAATTTGATCACATTTAAGTTCAACTAAACCTTCACTGGCCGACTGAATATAAACTTTATCTGCCTCAACTTTTTCAGTACTAGAATTATAAAAACAACGAATTTTACCAGTATCTATTGCTTTATTGATCAAACTAACATTCCCATCTTTTGCACGAGCAAAGTCTTCAGTTCTATTCAAAATAGAAACTCTATTTTTTTCACAAAGTGCAACTGCATTTTCAACCGCAGCATCGCCAGCACCAACAACTAAGAGGTCTTTATCAATAAAGGCATCAGGATCGCGCAGGGTATAACTTACATGAGGTAGATCTTCTCCAGGTACTCCTAATTTACGAGGAGATCCTTGAACTCCAATCGCTAAGACAACATATTTTGCAGTACAGCTTCCTGCGCTATGAGAAATCTCAAAAATATCACCATTTTTTTTAATACCTTTTACTTCTAATTTTTGATTATTAACTCCTTTAATTTTTAGTCCAACATTCCATTTCTCAAGGACGGCTTCTCTTGTACCGGGTGTAAATTCTACATGTGAACGAAGCGGTAATTTTCCCGGCTCTGCCATGACGTGTTTACGCAATTGATATTCGAAGACTGTATTGCCGACTTCAGCTTTTTCAAACAAAATGTGGGAGATTTTATGATGAGCCGCATTTGCTGCAGCACCTAAGCCTCCAGGGCCAGCACCTATTATTGCAATTTCAAAATGTTCAGTCATAAAGTGCTGTGAGTTCTACTATAGTGTTTTTCAAAAGTCTTTGCTGAATCACGAGAGATGGCAATAGAGACTATGTTAAATCTTGTTTCTTGTTAACCCAGGGTTAAGAATGATTTTTGAAAATAAAAAACACTATTTATTATACCTCCGGGGGATAGTAACTTTCTAAAGCCTTTGCTTTTCGG
>JAWXBT010000055.1:0-3932 GCA_034440315.1 bacterium | reverse complement strand
TTTAGAAAGTTACTATCCCCCGGAGGGATAATAAATAGTGTTTTTCATTTTCAAAAATCATAGCTAACCCGAAGGGTTAACAAGAAAAAAGATTTAACTTAGTCTCCATTACTATATCTTGTGATTCGGCAAAGACTTTTGAAAAACACTATACATAATTCCGAAGCGAAATCATAAATTATTTCACTCACCTTAGTGCCGAGGGTGAGGAAGGCAAAACAAAAAGTAGCAAGTGATCCAAGTAATTGGCCTTTAGTCAAGAAAGCAAATCTTTTTGGACTTACTCTTTATGCTTCGCAAGTAGAAATTTTAATGAAAACAAAGCATCTTAGGATTTATTTGATTGAAATAGACTTATAAACCTCGTTCACAACTTCTACTAAATCCTCAACAACGAAAGGCTTTTGCAGAAAAGCATCGGCTCCTTGCATAATGGCCCATTGAGCGGATTGCGGATCACTTTTAGCACTTACCACGATAACGCCGATCTTATTTTTTGAAACACGTTTAATTTCACGACACATTTGAAAACCATCTTGAATTGGCTTTCCATGAGCATCTAATAGAATTAAATCAAGTAAAACTAAATCGGGATTTGTAGTCATTATTATTTGGGAGATCCCTCTTTTGAGATCGGGACATTGAATTGGTTCATGTCCTGCTTCTTTAACAATTTCAGCAATTATAGCTGCCTGGGATTCTGAATCTTCGACGATCAATACTTTAGCCATAAATCCATTATAGACGAATCAAATACCAGGTTCAATCGCTGCCACATTTGTTGTAGGAACCATAATCCATGTTTTAACTAAATAGCTACTTTTACCATAGGCATCCCCTGGCCAAGCTAGACCTCCTAGAAAGGATTTAAGCTCAATATTTCCAACTGCGAGGATCCAATAAGATGGCAAAGAAATGTCATTGCAAGCTCTGAGCTGCGATGGGGAGCTTCCGCATTTCGGTGTTTTCCAATTTAAATCTACATTGGAATCCCGAACCTGACTGGAAATAATATGACAAACGGAAATTGGATTGGAGGAATCTCCTATCCGTAAAGCAGACTCGTTATCTAGATCACCTTGCCTTACGGGATCAGCAATAGGACAGTCAATGTTTAAAGAATTAGGGGCAACGAGAATCGATGCTAAAGAAGTTTCTATCAAAACATCCCTAGCTTTAAATAAATATGGCCAACTTGGGGCAACACCAGTAAGCGCGCTAAGAATGCGAGTAGTAACAGCCATGTTATAAGCTATTAGTATCTCTTTGCTCATCACTCCCCTTTTTTTTGGAAATGCCGATCCGCCGCCAATTCCAGGACAATTGGCAACTCCAAACAAAGGATTAAAAATAACGGAATCTCCAGACAAAAAACAAAAATTATTCGCTGCTGGCAGAAAAGGTTCTATTCCGAAGCTATCAGAACAAGACGTAACAGCGTCAGCTCCACTAGACTCAGTTCCACTAGAATCAGTTGTCAGGGTAGAAAGATCTACTGAAACAGGTGGGCCAGAAGCAGTGATCGAGTTACATTCCCAATTACTATCAGCAGAGAACACAGCATCATATAAAGTTTTCTCTAGTAGAGCTTTTGTCAAAGGGATACGAGCGTAATCTAAAGCCGCCGAGCAAAGTAGAAGAATCGTAGGTAGTGCTACACCAGCAATAATTAGATTTACGACTCCCTTTTCTTTGTTCATTTACAATACTTTGCCAAACGAAAATATTATTATAGCAAGTGACAGAAATACTAAGCGATATATTTTAACATCTACAAAAAATCATTCACTTCACATTCTTGGCTAAAGACTAACTTACTAAGTCTCTTGTTATTTTTTGTTTTGCTATGAAATTATGTCAATTACTTTAGTTAGAGCGCATATGATCTAAAAACTGTCCATCATTTAAAATTTCAGAATCAACTAACATCTGATCATCTCCATTACTTCTGAAAGAAAAGTATGCAGAAATCACAACGATTCCCAAAAGGGAGGCAATTAAAGTAAATTCTAAAAGGGAGTTGCCGATCTCACTATATAGTTTAGATCGGGTTTTCGGACTTATTCTGTTTATTTGCAGCAACATCTTGAACCTTTGACTCAGTTTTCATTCCAATAAATGTTTGTCTAACTTGAACACCCGCTGGAGCCAGGACAATTAAAAGGTAAGCAATCATTAGTACCATTGTTACCAAAACGGCCTTGACCGGCATGCCAGCCAATCGCTTATCTAATTCTGCATAGTATATCCGCTGCGCATCTTCTGCAATTCCATCTAATTGAGTTGTGCGATCACCGCCCTGCCTTAAGGCTTGAGAAAGAGCTAATGTACAACGCCTAACTGCATCATTTTCAAGTGCCTTTCCAACCCTAGCTAATGACTCATCCCAGGTATAGCCAGTAGTTGCTAAAAGACGGGCTCTCTTAAATTCTCTCATTAATGGGTGTCCAGGAAATTTTTCTGAAAGATTATCTATGGCTCTTTCAAGAGCTACTGAGATATCCCAACCAGCACTTGCACCAAGATTTGTTAAATCAATCAGTAATGGCAACTCTCTTTGAATATCCTCATTTCTATTTCTTTTTTTACTCTTTAGCCAAAACACAGGGAACAAAAGTCCAGAGATAGTTAAAATAATCGTTAGAACTGTTGCATAGTAGGGAATCAAATATAAATAACTAATACCTCCAACTACTGGGCCCAATAAATATGAGATAATCTTAAGTAGAACAAAACTACCTCTTTCTATGGCGGACTCTAATCCAGCTTCTCGGAGGCGTAAGGTTATTTCCTTCTCAACTTCTAGATCTGCTTTTTCTCTATCTGTTAAGGCTGCCCTTGCACCTAGAGTTGCTAGGAATTTATAGATCCACTTTTGAATGAAATTTTCAGAATCTTTCTCTTTTGAAAACCGACCAATTTCGTTCAAAGAATAAGCTTGTAGGCCCACCAGCATAAAAACAAGCCAAGCAAAAAGACAAAAAGGTAAAAGTTTAAAAATAAAATCCATATCTTTGATCAGATCTTTAGATTAATTAAATTTTTAAATACAAATATTGCCGTAATTTCCATCATAAAACCCACTTGTAATAAAAGCCTTCCAAACTCATCATCAAAAGCTGTCATTATGTATCCAGGTTCTAAAAGAAAAACAAAAAATGGAGCAAGGACTGAAAGTCCGCCAATAATTAAAAATGCTTGCTTAATCTGGACAAGATCGCGGTTAGCTCTAGCTAATGCTTGCTCTTGCTCCCTGATCTTTCTACCAAGTCGATCGAAGGGATCCATCATTCGACCACCCATTGAGGAAAAAAGATCTAAGGCCGAAACAACAGAAATTATTTCGCGACCTACAATGCGTTGCCGAATCCTACGAAAGGATTCCGAAAGAGTCATTCCGCTATTGAGCATTGTAACTGCATTCTCAAGCTCATTTCTTAAGAGTCCTTTTGGAACCGAATTAGTTCCTTGAGTTAAAGCAGCATCGAGACTGTAACCAGTATTTAATGCAGCAGTGAGCCCATCAAGAAAGCTAGGTATTTGTGGTACAATTTTTTTTCGTCGCTTTTCAGCTCTCTCAGAAACATATGGAAATAAAAAAAAGTAGAGATTCATTGCAAAAGCATAAAGTGCCAAAAACTTTCCAACGAAGAGACAAAGATATCCAATTACAAGAGATAAAATTACTACAGCTCCAATATAAACCTCTTTAGGAAAATCAATTCCGCCTTGAGATAATTTTTCGGAATAACTTCCTGGAATGATCTTATTAAGATCTACGGTCAGCCATTTATTGGACTTAACTTCTTCTATTTCGTAAGTAAAATGTCTTAAAAGCTCAAGTCGTTTACTCTCGTCCATAACCTACACCCTAGATTGAGTAGAAGTTGGATCTGGAGCGAGAAGCTGAGAACCCGGATTAAGCTCAATAC
>JAWXBT010000054.1:0-3384 GCA_034440315.1 bacterium | reverse complement strand
GTTAATGCATATACGAGTAGGAGAACAATTGATTACTATTTTTAGAAAGTTAAATAACCAAATACGCGGAGCTGCTTTATTAGAAGCTTCGATCGTATCTGCGATATTTTTTCCTACTTTTTTCTACGTATTTCAAGCAATTCAGTTAGCACACTATGGCGACATCGCTACTTCCATTGCTTCTTGTGCTGCCCGACTCTCTGCAGTGGAAAGTCCAGATGATGGATTGGCGCCGGATAGACCAAACGAAAGAGATTTAAGATTAGGACCAAACGCATATCTAAGAACATGGAGAAATTATACTTGGTTCGAATACTGTCGTTCCAATGGGGCCTCAATAACAGCATGCACTGCTGGAAGTTCTCCTACTTATGAAAGACAGGAATTAAAAGCTTTTAACTTATGTCTTGGGCAAGCATCTCAAATGCTTCCATCGTTTAAAACTTATCAAGCAAGAAATGAGACTTCCTGGCGTAGCATAGATGAAATGTTAGCTTCAGATCCTTTTCAGTTTTGGCTTGTTCCAGAAGTTAATCTTAGTGCAGCATCAGATACAAATAGAGGCTATTATATAAGAGCTCATAACAAGATTCCTGACAATCATCCATCCGGAGTTTCACTTACAGTTCGGGACGAGGATGAACCCCGAGCGTATACATTTTGTATCGGCATAAAGATGTTTGGTAAAAACAGGGTCTGTCGAACTGCTAGCATGAAAAGGTAATATACGTAGTTATGTCGAGAATTAAAAAAAATTTAGATTATATTCACCGAAAAATATATGGAACTAGTGGAATTGCGTTTATTGAAAGCCTACTTTCTTTAACCCTATTATTTATAGTTCTTGGTACATCATTCCGATTTTATGTTGATGAAGACTTAAGAAATAATCTTGTTCAAGCTGCCACAGGTACAATAAACGATTCTAGATCAACTGGTTTTTTGCCATATAAGAGAATTGATGGGGAGCAGGTTCCATTCGGTTTTTCTGGAGATACCGATCAAGATAATGCCGATAAAGTCGCTGTGACCACTAATCTACAAAATCTTGGTCGTATTTTAGTTAACTCAACTAAGAAAAATTCATCACTCTCTGCTGGAGCACAAGAGTTAAGATGTATGCTTCAACTTGGATACTTAACATTAAACGGTGGAAGAGTTAAGGCTGCACCGTCCCTTTTTCCTACTGATCCAGTAACGGTTGATGCACGCGGACCACAAACCCCAGATACACTATTGGTAGAAGCTTTCAATAATACGAAAACGCGATTTGAATCTAATATTGCAGATACCATATTATTGGGACCAGATTCGAGATTACGGCTTTATCCTGAATCTCCAGTTCAGGAAGTTTATTTTGACTATACAGCATTTATTATCTGGGGTTGTAAAGCCGAGACTAATCTTCTTGGTCTAATTTCAACCGCGCGATCAATACAGACCGGTGCAATTATCCAAAGGAGGATATCGGATGCTGGTTAATAAATATAATAACAATAAACAAAGGCCAAACATAAACTCTCAGAAAGAAAGTGGCTTTGTTTTAATCGTAATTACCACTTCTATTTTCGTGATGTTGTTCTTTATATTCTCAACTCTGATGTCGAGTTTTAAAATTCGACAGAAAAATGAATTATCGAGTGAAATAATATCAGCTCTTAATGCAGCTTCTAATACCGATCAGAAACAATTCATTTATCAAGCTGCATGTAATTCCTTAAGAGCTGTGAGATTTCCAAGTCTAGACTGTACACCCAAAGGTGGTTTTGAAAATGGAGATGAAGCTAGTATTGCCTCACATACAATCTCAACATCAGACACTATTACAGGACATGAAAGGTGCGAATTACAATTTGATTTTACTCCCCGTGCGGCAACTCCGTCGACACCAGTTAGGTTTTGTTTGCAAGTAGGCTGTGAAGAAACTGGAATTTTTCTCCCCTTTACTTCCATTAAAGATTCGGCATCTGTTGGTTGTATTTCAAAACCAAAAGCAGTGGCCATGGTATCTATTGATATGTCTTCGAGTTTGGCGGCTATCTATGCGGATGGTGCGGATCCTTTAATGAAAATACCACCTCCACCACACGTGTCATCTGCAATTTTAGCAGTACATAGTTCTAATGCTGCAACTTCTTATTCTTCTTATTACTTTAATAATGGGTATCCAACTAATGATGCGATGCTTTCTGAACTTTACAATACCCTTCCTATTGGCGTACGTGATTATTTTACACCAAACACTCTTACTTTAGCGGATCCGACAGTAGAACTATCTGGACTTCCATTCTCCACAAAAGAGACAGACTTAGTTGGAGCGTTATTAATGGGATCACCACAAACACCCGCTAATTCGGATTATAATGCTCAATCTACAGGAGCTTATGCAGGTTTATATCCAATGTGTTCGGAAGTAACTCCCGGTAGTTCGGACGGTAACCTAGATCCAATTCAATTTATTCATGGCAGTCCGTTTGTTGCCAATAACAACTTAGCTCAGCAAAACTCAGATTTTGCAACAATCGATTGGATTTTTGGAAATTCTACTCAAGATTCAACTTATCTAAATGAAGGATTGTTTACTCGCGGTGGGGACGCAACTAGAAATTTCCTAACACATTCAGTATTCGGTCCTTTCGTTTCAGCCTACAAACGAGCAGCACTACAAGTTATTTATACATTAGGAAGTCAACAGGTTCCAACTGGAGTAACTCTATTTTCAAATTGGCTAACGATGCTTCATCCGTTATTGCCGACTAAAGCCTTTGACGGAGCTACACCTATTTTAAATTGGAATATTGCAAGTCAGCCTGTTATGGGACCAGCTCCCGCCGTCTTACAGGCTGCTGGATTAATTGCAGCGGCTCCCGATGGTGCATCGTTTGCTGGTGACTATGTTGCAATGCAATTTCAAAATAACGGTGCACCAGACGGTGATCAATTAAATTATTCAACGATGCAAAGAGTTATTCATCCAATGATGTACGGTCAAAGAGAGATGAGTAATGTTATTTCAATTACTCCACCATCTGGTCCATTGACAGTAACTCCCAGTTATTATGCAGCTCTACCAAATCCTTTCGATCCTTCAATGGAAGTTCTGCCTCCATCTTCTACATTGCTTGCATCTAAATGTATAGCTGGGGGAAGTGGGGCACCAATCGCTTATTATCCAACCGAAGATCAGTTTTTTGGAGCTAAGGGAACATGTGCTGATCGAGATGATGATACTTTATATAATGATGACCCTAATCTCTTTCGATGGCTTGTTTCTACAGGCATCCTTCCTGCATATAGCGATGTGACCAGGATTTCAATATGTGACACCTCTCCTGCATCGATGAACACGTCTATTATTCCGCCACTTCAACCCGACCAACCTAT
>JAWXBT010000053.1:0-3832 GCA_034440315.1 bacterium | reverse complement strand
TTCTTATTCAACTTAAATGTTTTTATTTGAAGTCCAATCTTTTCTAGTTGAGCTTTTAGGTCAGCTCCTTTTTGACAATCAACTACACCATTTGCATTGCTATCAATATCTGCAACTCCGCAACCGCAAACCTGTGGTGCAGACTTATTGGCATCTAATGCACATCCATCTATGCAATCGGCAGTTCCATCTCCATCACCATCGAAATCCTTATTTCCACAGCCACATTGTCCAGCTGAAGTTTTGTTAAAATCCTCAGGACATCCGTCGCAAATATTACCAACACCATCACTATCATTATCTTCTTGGATTGCATTTGCTACTGAAGCACAATTATCACAAGCATTTGGGAAGGTATCAGCATCGGCATCTCCAGAACACGAAACTCCAATACCAAAGAAATTATTTACACAATTTGTACTGCTCTTTAATGTACATGCAGTTCCATTACAACATGCTCCGAGTTCTGGGGACGCTCCATCAACAAGTACTACAATTGAATAAGGTGGATTCTCTAGTCCTTGATTTACATCGATTCGATGAACACGAGCATAATAAGTACCTGTAGCTGGTGCAACAACGGGCCCTATAGCTCTAGTGGAAGTAGTATTTGTAATATTAAGTACTGTCAGTCCATCAGTACCAAGAATATCAGTTTTAATATTTGCAAGTGGATCCGTCGTAGGATCGTTTGGAGTTTCATCAACTGGATTATTATCCATCATCACAACTAACTTCTCTCCAGCATTTGCAAAGAAAGAGTAATAGTCATCATCTTCTCCAGCTGAAGCTCAAAGAGCAACATTCGTAAAAGCTGTAGCTTGAAGTGTCGAGTTATTTGGTTCAATCTCGATACCAAACTCATTCGGACGAACTACAATCTGCCAAAATTCATATGGGGAAAGCACTGCACTACCAAATCCGTCAATTTTAGTACGAAGAGTCCCATCAAGATTTACAATACTTCCTGCTAACACAGAGGAACTAAATCCAGAGGCAGATGGTGGTCCCCCATCATCATTATATGCATTGCTCAATCCATTGCTATTGAAAACTTGAAGAATTGAATCTCCGATAACTGAAGTATTAGTAGAAACATAAAAAAAACATCTGATCGCCTTGACGAGCAAATGGTATCATCCAATTATCTGAATCAGGACCATTTATAATATTTCCAAATCCTGAGAATCCACGCACAAGCGGTATTGCTCCTAAAGCAGTATTATTTGGCTCTGACTCTGTTACTGGAACTGCATGAGAGTTAGAAGAAAAAACGGAGAGAATTAATAACAAAGAAACAAAAAAGCTTCTTATCATATCAAAATTTATAATTTTCATAGTTCTCCATAAATCATAAATACTGTGAGACAATTACATAGACTGAAAAGCACAAAATTCTCGGCCGAGAGTAGTCTTGTTATAGGCCATAGTAAAGTTTGAACCGTTTTAAAAAACAAATTTGGCAAGTCTTTCTAAATAGATAAAATATCACTATAATTGCAAGACTTTATGACAGAAGGTATTTTAAAATTATCTCAAATTGAAGCTGAAACGGCTGCAAGGAGAACATTTGCAATCATTAGCCACCCCGATGCCGGTAAAACTACCTTAACTGAAAAATTACTTCTTTATGCTGGCATGATTCATACAGCCGGAATGGTTCGAGCACGTAAGCACGGCCGTCAAGTTAGCTCTGATTGGATGAGCATGGAAAGGGAGCGTGGAATTTCTATTACTGCTTCAGCCATGCAGTTTCGATACAAGGAAGTTGTGATTAATGTGCTTGATACTCCGGGACATCAAGATTTCTCTGAAGATACTTACAGAACTTTAACTGCTGCTGATAGTGCCGTGATGGTAATAGATGCTGCAAAAGGCATTGAAACTCAAACTAAAAAATTATTCGCTGTTTGTCGACTTCGAAATACTCCAATTCTTACTTTCGTTAATAAAATGGACATGCCCGGACTAGATCCGTTTGATCTAATGTCTGAGCTTGAGACTGTTTTAGGAATTTCCACTTCTCCTATTAATTGGCCGGTCGGGTCTGGCAGAGATTTTCTAGGTGTTGCAAATTTAGCTGATAAAACAATTACTCTTTTCAAAGAAGCAGTTGATGGCGGAGCTCATAAAGCTACGGCCATCACTTTAAGTTTTGAAGAAGCTGTAAAAAGTGGCGAATTACCTGAAGATAGGTACGAAAAGCTTAAATATGAAATATCCCTCTTAAATGAAGCAGGAACCCCTTTTTCTAAAGAACGGTTTCTAAAAGGCGAAATTACTCCAGTATTTTTTGGATCTGCTTTAACCAATTTTGGTGTTGAACCATTTTTTGATAAATTTTCGGAAATCGCACCTGCCCCTGGACCAAGAGTCGCGGATAAGGAAGATGGCTCAGGAGAAATTTTAATAGATCCAGTTAAGAACAAATTTAGTGGCTATGTTTTTAAAATACAAGCCAATATGGATCCACGCCACCGCGATAGCATGGCTTTTATTAGAATATGTTCCGGTCAATTTGAAAGAGATCTTGTAATTAAACATCATCGCCTCAAAAAAGAATTACGACTTTCTCGATCTCACAGTATGTTTGGTGGTGAACGTAGCACAATCGATCTAGCATTTCCTGGGGATATTGTTGGAGTTGTAAATCCAGGTGTATTTTCAATCGGCGATGTAGTTTCTCTTGAAGGAGGATTTAATTTTAAACCAATGCCTAAATTCTCCCCTGAAGTAATTGCTCGAATTCGACCAGCCGATGTCATGCGTAAAAAAGCTTTTGATAAGGGCATGGAACAACTAAGTAGTGAAGGAGCCGTGTTGTTATTAAAACCTCGTGGTTTAATATCTAATGACTGTCTAGTAGCCGCAGTGGGTAAACTTCAATTTGAGGTTCTACAGCACCGTTTATCTGAAGAATATAATGTAGAGACAAAATTAGAGATTCTGCCATATCAGCATGGTGCCTGGTTATTTGGTGATCCTGATAGATTTAAACCACCTTCCACTTCTATGATGGCTATGGATCTTAGCGGACGTACTATTCTCTTATATGGACAAGAGTGGGAAAAGAGGTATGCGCTTGAGAATAATCCAGGGTACGAATTAAAAGACTTCATCGAGTAAACAATATAAAAAAAGGGAAGCAGTCTGATGAATGCTTCCCTTTAAAATTTTATTTCTGCGTTTTCTAATCAAAATCGCAAACATTTTTTAATTCATCCATTATACTGTCGAATTCTTCCATATCAACATTACCTCCATTAACGAATAGAGATTTAAAATTCTTTAAGGCTTGGGCAGCTTTTTTGCCGGTACTCTTGATCTTATTTGTCTCAGGAACCAAATCACTTATCAAGCAACGATCAGATAAGGCTGAAGCAAGGCTGGAGAAAGAATCTAAAATAGCCTGGTCTTGTCCTTCGTCAACAATTTCATCTTCATCGTCAGAATCACAAAGATAAACATCACTTCTATCTGTGCAAAGAGGAACTGATCCAACTGCTTCATTGGCATTACAAATGTTGTGAGAACCAGCATATAAACATCTATTTATAAATGAACCGGAATGAGTCATTGGAACTCGATTATCGACGTTTCCAGTGCAGTATTCTTCACAAGTAATTGCAAATGCCTCTGTAGGCAAATAAGAAACGACTATGAAGAGACTTCCAAAAATTGCCAAAAAATTCTGATATTTTATCATTGAGTCAACCCTCGCTATCTAGACGTGAAATGTAAAGCTGGAGTTTTGTCGGCTGAAATTTAGATTGGATAAAGAAACAGTAGCAAGAAATTTAATAGTTAAATAAATACTTAAATTACCTAGATT
>JAWXBT010000052.1:0-10476 GCA_034440315.1 bacterium | reverse complement strand
TTGCCATATCTTGTGATTCGGCAAAGACTTTTGAAAAACACTATAGAATATTTTCTAAACTCAATAAACAGATCTTTATGTTTCATTTATACGGCATTGCCTCTAATTTAGAAACTTTTTTAAAACTGACGGATTGTGGAGTTCCCTTTGTTCAATATAGGAATAAATCAACTCAAAATGTCGATATAAGTAAGTTACCGACTTCGCATAGTAAGATTATTATCAACGACTCAATTGAAGATGCTATTCGTTTAGATGCATGGGGTGTTCATTTAGGACAGCAAGATTTGTTTAAGTATACCAAGAAGGAATTATTACAACGCAGAATAAAATTAGGGATCTCAACTCATACAGAAGAAGAACTATACAATAGTCTTGAATACTCGCCTGACTATCTTGCATACGGCCCTATTTTTAAAACTAATACTAAATTTTTGAGCTATCCTCCTTGTGGAGTGGAGAAATTAAGAAAAATTGTAAGATTATCCACAGTTCCAGTTATCGCTATTGGAGGACTAAGCTTTGAGCATACCAGCATCATTCGAGATACCGGTGCGTTTGGTATGGCATCAATATCGAAAATTAGTTCAGGAAATTCTCAGTTCATAAAAGATTGGATGAGGGAATGTCAGCTTGAGACTTTCGTATAGAAAAAACTCCAAATAGTAAGAATATTCCTCCGATAACCAGGAAAAACTTTCCACCTATAATTGAAAATTCATAGAATTCAACTCTGGATTTTATTCTTGCCAAGTGATCACGATAGTTATCTACAGGCAGGTATTTTTCTAACATTGTAAGATTATTAGCTTCAGAATAATAACTTGGAAGTGTTGTACTAGAAGATAGGACTGCAAGATATTGCTCAGTTTTTTGTTGTCCATAGATAATATTCGCAAACCCGAGAACTATTATACCGAAACCTGAGGCCAGGAAGAGTTTTTGAAGGTTTGAGAGGCTTATATGTACTTTAAACATAGAAATTAAAGCTTTTCACAAATTGCACTAGTTTATATAATATATGGATGAATACGTCACGCGAAACAGGGATGGGAAAACTCACCTTTTTAGTATTTGCTACTCTTCTTTTGAGCTTTCTATATAGTGCTTTCCAAATCATGCCTTTCTTCTACTATTATTATGAATTTAAAAATCATGTGGATTCAACCTGTAAAGTTGCTCGAGAATATACAGATGGTGAGATTCGCTTTAAACTTACTCAGAGAATAAAAGAATTAGGAATTCCAGCAGCACCAGAAGCTCTGGTTATTAATAGATTCGAAAATTCGATTAGAGTGGTGCTTAATTATCAAGAAGAGTTTTACATTCGTTTTAAGGGGAAAGATCATATAATCCACACATTTCCTTTTAAAATTGACGAAACAACTAAGTATTGATTCCTATAACAAAGCTTGATACTTTTTACCTCGCCTTTAACAATTAGGCCTTTAAGTGCGGATCTGTGAGTTCGCAAAGGTACTAAAGGATTTTTTTGCACTTTTTGAGTGCTTCCTTCCTTTGTATCCTTGCTCGATTTGACGCATACAGTTGAATCGTGGTGAGCGAATTCCTACCATTAAAGCCTATAATTTAATTAATTGAGGCAGTTGTTTTTTTACAACGGCTCTTTTTTTGGAAAAAAATGTCTGAAAAAACTATACCTGAAGGATGGAAGCAAGTTGTAGATGCTGACACCATTGATCGCTGTATCGCAAGAATTAGTTTTGAAATTGTGGAAAGAAATCCGGATCTAAGTTCAATTGCAATTGTTGGAGTTCGAACTGGAGGAGAGCACCTCGGTCGTAGAATTCAACAAAGAATAGAGATGATTGAAAAAATAAAGATTCCCTTTGGTATTATTGATATTACTCTTTATCGAGATGATCTTTCATCTATCAATTCTCAACCGCTTCTTAGAGGCACAGATTTGCCATTTTCAATTAGTGGCCGCACTATAATTTTAACAGATGATGTTCTTTATACAGGCAGAACTGTAAGGGCGGCTTTGGATGCTATAATTGATTTTGGCAGACCAAAATCTGTTCAATTGGCAATCCTAGTTGACAGAGGACATCGAGAATTACCAATTAGACCAGATTATATTGGTAAAAATATTCCAAGTAATAATACAGATTCAGTACATTTGAGACTCTCGGAGCAGGGGTATCCTGATGGTATTTACATGAGCAATTCACCTAAGAAAGGAAAATAAATAAGATGGCTAAACATCTTTTAGGCATCCAGGACTTATCAAAAGAAGATCTTCTTTATTATTTAAAGAGTGCCCAAAATTTTATTGAAGTTTCTTTGAGAGATATTAAGAAAGTTCCATCACTACGTGGGAAAACCATTGTAAATTTATTTTTGGAACCCAGCACTCGCACCAGAACTAGTTTTGAAATTGCAGGCAATAGACTTTCGGCCGATGTCGTAACAATTAATGGAGTAGATTCTTCAGTTAATAAGGGCGAAACTTTATTAGATACAGTTCAGACATTGGCAGCTATGTCCCCAGATATTTTAGTTATTAGGCATAAAGAGAGCGGCTGTGCCAAATTTCTAGCTCGTCATATCCCAAATCTTTCAATAGTGAATGCTGGTGATGGAATGCATGAGCATCCAACCCAAGCCTTACTAGACTGTTTAACTTTAGAGCAACATTTTGCTGAAAAAATTCATGGTAAACTAACAATTGCAATTGTTGGTGATATTATTCATTCCAGAGTAGCTAGAAGTAATATTTATGCTCATGGTCTTCTTGGAAATAAAATTAGATTAATTGGGCCACCGACGCTTCTGCCAGAGTATTTTGGATCAAAAGAATGTTTAGGACATAACCTTTCAGGAAAACAACAAATCGAAATATTTCATAATTTGAAAGAAGGGCTTAAGGGTGTTGATGTAGTAATGTGCTTAAGAATGCAATTAGAAAGGCAAGATAGTTTTTTCGTTCCTACAATTGGTGATTACTCAAGAGAGTTTCGTATTAACCAATCTCATATCGATTCTATATGTCCCGAAGCTGTTTTGTTTCATCCTGGACCAGTAAATAGGGGAGTCGAAGTTAGTAGTAACGTAGCTTACGGGGATAATTCTTTAGTTAATAAGCAAGTAGCGAATGGCATCGCTCTTAGGATGGCAGTTCTTTTTAATTTGGCCTCAGGTAATAGAGCACAGGAAATATGAAAACTTTAATTTCTAATGGATTGATAATTGATCCGAGTCAAAATTACTCGGAACAAGCAGATCTCATTATAGAGAATGGACGTGTTTTAGATATTGGTTCAAAAGGTAAATTCTCTGGTTTAAAACCAGAGGAAACTTTTGATGCTAATGGACTTTGGGTTGTTCCTGGATTGGTTGATTTGCATGTTCATTTTAGAGAGCCCGGATTTGAAGGTAAAGAAAATGTAGAATCTGGTTCGAAGGCAGCTGTTTTGGGTGGATATACTACAGTCTGTGCCATGCCAAATACAAAACCAGTTAATGATAATGCTTACCTTACTAGATACATGATTGAAAAGGCTGCTCAAGTTGGACTTTGCTCAGTTTTGCCAATTGGTGCTTTAACAAAGGGTTCACTTGGTAAGGAGATGTCTCCACTTTCTGAACTTAGGGAGGCAGGGTGTATAGCATTTTCTGATGATGGAGAGCCAATTTATGATGCTGGTCTGATGCGCCGTGCACTTGAGTGGTGCAGCATGTTTGGAGCTGTTATCTGCTGTCATGAAGAGGATAAGACATTAACTCGTGGCGGTGTAATGAATGAATCTGCGCTTTCCGCAAGGTTGGGACTTCCAGGAATGCCGACAGTTGCAGAAGATGTAATGGTGGCTAGGGATATTGAACTAGCAAGGTATACTAAAGGCAAGGTTCATATCTGTCATGTTTCAACAGCTCGAAGTCTTGAATTAGTAAGGCGAGCAAAAAATGACGGAATTCTTGTTACTTGTGAAGTGACACCTCACCATCTTCATCTAACAGAAGAATGTGTTTGTGAATATGATACCAATTCTAAGATGAGTCCACCTCTGAGATCTGAGACTGATGTAATTGCCTTAAGGCAGGGTCTTAAGGACGGATCTATTGATGCAATTGCCAGTGATCATGCTCCTCATGAACTTGACAGTAAAAATGTTGAATTTTGTAAGGCAAGTTTTGGAATAATTGGTCTTCAGACGAATCTTCCATTAATCTTAGACTTTGTAAGAGACAGGACTATTTCAGCTGTTCAGGCAGTAAATTTATTATCATCTGGTCCTGCACGCTCTCTTGGTATTGAAGCAGGAACCATAAAAAAAGGTTCAATGGCGAACATAACCTTAATTGATCCAGATTTTGAATGGAGTTTGAAAGCAGAATCTATTGTTTCAAAGAGTAAAAATACTCCTTTCATTGGTCGAATTTTTAATGGCATAGCTAAGCATGTTTTTTACAAGGGCGTATTGAAGGTTCAAAACAGTAAGTTAACAGGCAACTAATTATTTATGGCTTTAAAAAAAGAGAAAGCAACATTAGTTTTAACAGACGGAACTATATTGGAGGGCTGGGGCTTTGGTGCTTTGCATGAAGTCTCAGATCCAGTTTGGGGTGAGGTTGTATTTAATACTTCGATTTTTGGTTATCAGGAGATTATCACAGATCCAAGTTATGCTGGTCAGATAATGTGTTTTACAAATCCTCATATTGGTAACGTAGGCTGTAATTCTCTCGATCAGGAAAGTAATGCCGTACATACGGAAGGTCTTATTATTCGAGATTTGTCAAAGGTTACTTCTAATTTTAGAGCAGAGATGGATTTGCAGACCTATCTAAATCGCAATAAGCGAATGGGTCTCTATGGAATTGATACTCGTTATTTAGTTAAGCATCTAAGAGACAATGGATCTCAAATTGGGGTTATGGCTGTAGGAGATCGATCAATAGCCACAAAGCTATTAGAAATTGCACGAAGTAAAGATTACTCAGAACTTAATTTTGTAGAAAGGGTTTCTTGTAAAGAGTCATATGAATGGTCGGAACTTCCTTGGGATCATAAGCTAAATAAGTATAAAAAACTTTCTCCTGAAGAGTTAAAAAATAGACCTCATGTTGTTGCAATTGATTGTGGCGTAAAATTTAATATTTTAAGACTTTTAACTGCGGCAGGATTCAGGGTCACTGTTGCACCATGTACATTTTCAACTTCTGAATTGATTGCTTTAAAACCAAATGCAATTTTTCTTTCAAATGGTCCGGGAGATCCTGGTAAATTGGGAACATTAGTTGCTACTACAAAAGAGTTGCTAGGAAAATATCCCATGTTTGGAATCTGCTTGGGCCATCAGTTAATTGGTCAAGCAATCGGCGGAACTACTTTTAAATTAAAGTACGGCCATCGCGGTGGTAATCATCCAGTAAGAAATGAACTGATCGATAAAATTGAGATCTCAGTTCAGAATCATGGATATGCAGTTAAATCAGAAGGTCTGCCAAAGGAGGTAGTTATTAGCCATCTTAATCTTAATGATCAGACCGTTGAAGGTTTAGATTTACCACATTTAAAAGCTTTTTCTGTTCAATATCATCCTGAGTCTTCTCCTGGTCCGCATGATGCTCAATATTTATTTAAACGATTTTATGAAATGGTGGTGAATGCCTAAGCGTACAGATCTTAAATCTATATTAATTGTAAGTTCTGGACCTATCATTATTGGCCAAGCTTGTGAATTTGACTATTCAGGAACTCAGGCAATTAAAGCCTTAAAAGAAGAGGGCTATCGAGTAATTTTGATTAACTCAAATCCAGCTACAATAATGACAGATCCTGAATTTGCGGATCGTACATATATTGAACCTTTGACTCCTGATTTTGTTGAAGAGGTCATTAAAAAAGAAAGACCTGATGCAATCTTAACTACAATGGGTGGTCAGACTGCACTCAATATTGCACTCGCTCTTGATGAAAGAGGGGTTTTTGAAAAATATAACTGCCAATTAATTGGTGCTAATATCAAATCTATCAAAACTGCTGAAGATAGAGCCTTATTTAGACAGGCAATGGATGAAATTGGACTTGAGTCAGCTCGCAGTGGAGTTGCTCACAATATAGAAGAAGCTAGAGAAGTTTTAAAAGAGATTGGGATTCCGTGTGTATTGAGACCATCTAGGACTCTAGGTGGGGCAGGTAGCGGTATTGTTGAAAAGCTTGCAGATTTTGAAGCAAAAGTTGCAAATGCACTCAATGCTAGTCCAAATAGAGAAGTTTTGATTGAGGAATCTTTGGTTGGTTGGAAAGAGCTCGAATTAGAATTGATGCGAGATCTTAAGGATAACGTGGTGGTGGTTTGTACCATCGAAAATTTTGATCCTATGGGAGTACATACTGGTGACTCAATCACGGTTGCTCCAATTCAGACCCTAACTGATAAAGAGTATCAGCGCTGCCGAGATGCTGCGATTAAGATAATGCGTAAAATTGGAGTAGAATCTGGTGGATCTAATGTACAATTCACCTTAAATCCAGTTGATGGAAGATTGATTGTCATAGAAATGAATCCCAGAGTATCAAGAAGTTCTGCTCTTGCATCAAAAGCCACAGGTTTTCCAATAGCAAAAATTGCTGCAAAACTTGCAGTTGGATATACTTTAGATGAAATTTCAAATGACATTACTAAGGAGACACCTGTTTGCTTTGAGCCATCGATTGATTATGTAGTTGTTAAAATTCCTCGATTCAATTTTGAAAAATTTCCAAATGCCGATCCAAAGTTAGGAACTCAGATGAAATCCATTGGAGAAGCAATGGCTTTTGGAAGGAATTTTAGTGAGGCTTTACAGAAAGCTATGTGCTCATTAGAGCTTGATTCTTCAGGTTTTGATCAAAAAGGATTAGTTCAAGGGTTATCAAAAGAAGAAATTCTTATAAAGTGCTCAATCCCAACTCCAAATCGTCTTTGGAAACTTGGTGAAGCATTTCGTGCAGGATCCACTATTAGTGAAGTGCAAAAAGCAACAGGAATAGATCCGTGGTTTCTAGCCGAGATTGAGAATCTTATCGAAAAAGAGAAGTCAATTTCAGCCAAGGATTTAAGTGATAAAGATCGACTTTATGATTTGAAGCGAGATGGATTTTCTGATGCTAGAATTGCTACGTTATCCCAAACATCCCAGCAAGAGGTGAGAAGTGCCAGGAAAAAGTTAAATATTGATCCTACATACAAGATCGTTGATACCTGTGCTGCTGAGTTTTTAGCTAGTACTCCTTATCTATACTCAACGTATGATTTTGAATCAGAAGCGGCACCGTCAAATCGAAAAAAAGTAATGATTCTTGGATCTGGTCCTAATCGTATCGGTCAAGGAATTGAGTTTGACTATTGCTGTGTCCATGCGGTGTTTGCACTTAAGGAGATTGGTTTTGAAGCAATAATGGTTAATTGTAATCCAGAAACTGTTTCAACTGATTATGATATTAGCGATCGTCTTTATTTTGAACCTTTAACAATTGAAAGTGTGCTTTCAATTGTTGAGAGAGAAAAACCAGATGGGGTTATTGTTCAATTTGGTGGCCAAACCCCATTAAAACTTGCGGAAGAACTTAGAAATGCTGGAGTTCCTATTATTGGTACATCTGTTGAATCGATTGAAATTGCCGAAGACAGAGAGCTTTTTACCAAATTAATTTCTAAACTTGGATTGAATCAACCTGAAAATGAAACTGCTCGTTCTGTTGAAGAAGCATTTATTAAAGGTAAAAAATTAGGTTTTCCATTTCTTATTCGCCCATCATTTGTACTTGGGGGACGAGCAATGAGAGTTATACATAATGAGGAAGAATTTAAAGAGTATGTTTCAAATGGGATTGAAGTTTCAAATTCTAGACCTGTTTTGCTTGATAGATATCTCAATAATGCTGTAGAGGTTGACGTTGACTGTGTATCTGATGGGGAAACTGTTATAATTGCTGGCGTTATGGAACATATAGAAAGAGCTGGAATTCACTCTGGTGACAGTTCTTGTACAATTCCACCTCCAAGTTTACCAAACACAATTCAAGAGGAACTCAAAAGACAAACTCGCTTACTGGCAAAAGAGTTAAAAGTTTGTGGTTTAATGAATATTCAATTCGCGGTAACACCGGAGCTTGAAATTTTTATTTTAGAAGTAAATCCCAGAGCTTCACGTACTGTGCCATTTGTGAGTAAGGCAACTGGAGTGCCTTGGGCTAAAGTTGCAACAAAAGTTATGGCAGGAAAGAAATTAACTGAATTAGGGATTAAAGAAAATTTTAACCTTCCTTACTTTGCTGTGAAGGCTTGTGTTTTTCCATTTCATAAATTTGAGGGTGTCGATAGTATTCTTGGACCAGAGATGAAGTCGACAGGTGAAGTAATGGGAATTGACACTACTTTTGCTGGTGGATTTTGTAGAGCACAATATGCAGCAAGTAATTTTCTACCTCTTTCTGGAACAGTTTTCTTAAGTCTAAAAGATGATGATAAAACAGAAAGCCTTGAGTTTGTTCCTGAATTATTAAAAATGGGATATAAATTGATTGCTACAAATGGAACAGCGAAATTTCTTCAAGCTTGTGGATTTCAAGTAGATCCAATTAATAAAGTTATGGAGGGCTCTCCCCATATTGTTGATGCTTTGGCATCTGGAATTATTTCATTGGTCATTAATACACCTGAAGGTAGTGGAACTTTACTCGATTCAAAATCTATAAGAATGGTTGCAAATGAAATGAAGGTTCCTACATTCACAACAATTGCATCTGCTTCTGCTACTGTAGAAGCACTAAAGTTACTAAATATTGGTAAGAGACTAGAAGTCAGAGCATTACAAGATTATCTGAAACAATTAAATTAATTCGAAATTGAAAGAGCAAAATCATGAGTAGTAAAGTTCCAATGACACCTCGTAGTTATAATGCCTTAAGAAAAGAGGTATTTCGACTAAAAGGGATGCGTCCCGAGTTGGCTCAAGCAATTGAAGTTGCCAGGGCACTAGGAGATTTGAAAGAAAATGCTGATTATGATGCAGCCAAAGAAAAATCAGGCATGACTGAAGCAAAAATTCGCGATATTGATCACAAGCTTTCCAATGCTCAAGTTATAGATCCTAGGCAAAATCCTGAGCCTGAAAAGGTAACCTTTGGAGTCTCCGTAAAGATTGTCGATGTTGAGTCTAATGAAAAAAGAATTATGATGTTAGTTGGTGCGGATGAATCAAATGTTGAGAAGGGTCTGATTTCATTTGAATCTCCAATTGGAAAAAGTCTTATAGGAAAATCGATTGGTGATATTGCAACTATTAATTTACCCAGTGGTAAAAAAGAGTACGAGATTTTAGAGATTTTTCTTGAATATACAGAAGAAGCAGTGGAGCAAGATTCATAATGTACAAAGAAAAGATTTTTCTAGTAGCAGGAAAACGAACTGCAATCGGCAAATTTGGTGGCACTTTATTAGATATCTCTCCAGCCGAATTAGGTAAGATAACAGCAAGAGCTACGATCGCTTCCTCTGGTGATGAAGTTTTGATAGGGGCAAGAGTAAATGAAGTAATAATTGGAAATGTTCTTGGTGCTGGACATGGCATGAATATCGCCAGACAAATTTGTTTAGGTGCTGGATTGCCTATTACAACTCCAGCATATTTATTAAATAAAGTTTGTGGTTCTGGTTTGAAAGCTGTTGTCCTAGCTTGCCAAGGGATTTTGTGTGGTGATTCTGAATTAGTTTTGGCAGGTGGCGTCGAGAGTATGTCTCAAACTGTCTTTGTATCTAAGACTGCACGTTGGGGTGCAAAGCTTGGCAATGTTGAGATGCAGGATCTAATCTTACAAGATGGACTTACTGACGTTTTTAACTCTTGTCATATGGGCATTACCGCTGAAAATTTAGCAACTAAATATAATATTAGTAGAAAAGATCAAGATGCTTTTGCTTTAGAAAGCCAGAAAAGAGCACTACTGGCAATATCGTCTGGTTTCTTTAAAGAGGAAATATGTCCTGTTCCACTTATGAAGAGGGGAAAGCAAGTTGGAGAGTTCTTAACTGATGAACATCCCAGAGCCGATACCACCATAGAAACACTTTCTTCCCTTAAACCAGCATTTAAACCAGATGGATCAGTAACAGCTGGAAATGCTTCTGGTATAAATGATGGTGCTGCTACAGTCTTACTTGCTTCTGAAGGTTGTGTAAAAAACTTAGGTTTAAAGCCCATGGCAGAAATTATCGGTTGGGCTTCTTCCGGAGTGGAGCCTGAAATTATGGGCATTGGTCCAGTTTCTGCTGTTCAAAAACTTTGTAACAAAACTGGCGTAGCCATATCACAGGTTGATTTATTCGAAGCTAATGAAGCCTTTGCATCACAAGCTTTGGCAGTCTCAAGATCTTTAGAGCTAGATCCTTTAAAAGTTAATATTTCTGGAGGAGCTATTGCACTCGGACATCCAATAGGTGCCAGTGGAGCAAGAGTTCTCGT